>DAOMCN010000154.1:0-5648 GCA_035427885.1 Acidocella sp.
CCTGTTTCACGACAGTTTCTCCAACCAGTTCGCCGCCGCCCTGGCGACATTCTCCGGCGCCGTGCCGCCATAGCTCACCCGCGACGCCACCGACGCCGCGACCGTCAACACACCGAAAATCTCGGCGGTAATCCGTGGCTCGACGCTCTGCATCTCGTCCAGGCTCAACTCGGACAGGTCCACGCCCCGCGCCTCGGCCAGCCGGACGATCTGCCCCGTGACATGATGCGCGTCGCGGAACGGCATTTTCAGCACCCGCACCAGCCAGTCCGCGAGATCCGTCGCGGTCGAGTAGCCCGACCCCGCCAGCTCGGCCATGCGCGCCGTGTCGGCCTTGAGGTCGCGCACCATCCCCGCAGTCGCCGCGAGGCAGAGCGAGATCGCCTCGCTCGCGTCGAACACCGGCTCCTTGTCCTCCTGCATGTCCTTGGCATAGGCCATCGGCAGGCCCTTCATCACGGTGAGCAGCCCGAGCAGCGCGCCAAAAATCCGACCCGTCTTGGCTCGCGTCAGCTCCGCAGCATCCGGGTTGCGCTTCTGCGGCATGATCGAGGACCCGGTGGTGAAGGCGTCCGAGAGCGCGATCATCCGGTAGGGCGAGGAGCACCAGATGATGACCTCCTCGGCAAAGCGCGACAGATGCATCGCCATAATCGACAGCACGGACAGATACTCCAGCGCGAAATCCCGGTCTGACACCGAATCGAGCGAGTTCGCCGTTGGCCGGTCAAAGCCCATCGCCTCCGCCGTGGTGAAGCGGTCGATCGGGAAGGAGGTCCCAGCGAGCGCCGCCGCGCCCAGCGGGCATTCGTTCAGCCGCGCGCGCGCATCCGTCAGCCGCCCGGCGTCGCGGTTCAGCATCTCGACATAGGCGAGCAGATGATGCCCGAAGGTCACCGGCTGCGCCGTCTGCAAATGGGTAAAGCCCGGCATCACTGAACCCGCATGTTCCGCAGCGCGCGTCGCCAGGGCCAGCATCAGGTCTTTGACCTGCGCGCTGACCCGGTCCGTCGCGCCGCGCACCCAGAGGCGGAAATCCGTCGCTACCTGGTCGTTGCGGCTGCGTCCAGTGTGCAGCCGGCGTGCCGCATCGCCGATCCGCTCGGTCAGGCGCACCTCGATATTGGTATGAATATCCTCCAGCGCGTCGGCGAACTCGAAATTCCCCGCCTCGATGTCGCGCGCGATCCCTGCCAGCCCGGCGTCGATCGCCTCGGCGTCGGCGCAGGAGATGATCCCCTGATCGGCCAACATCGCCGCATGCGCCCGGCTCCCGGCGATATCCTCGGCCCAGAGCTTGGCATCGAAACCGATCGAGACATTTATCGCTTGCATCACCGCATCAGGTCCGGCACCAAACCGTCCACCCCATTGCAGTTGTTGTCCCACTGGAGTCTTGCCCTTGTCTGTGAAACCTGTGTCCGTCAAAGCCATGCGCCCATCTCTGCTGTCCCGGCGATCCATCATCGCCACCGCGACAGGCTTAGCCGCCGCCGTTGGCTTGGGCAAATTTTCTCGCGCCCAGTCCGAAGATTCGGGCCTGCCGGATGTCGCAAAGGTGATCACCCGGATGGCACCCACCGACGCACCGGCGTTTGTTTTTTTTACCGCCGCGGGCAAGCGTCTGACCTTGGCGGATTTTGCCGGACATACGCTCGTAGTTAACCTCTGGGCCACCTGGTGCCCGCCCTGCCGCGAGGAACTGCCGACCTTCGCCGCCCTCGCCCCCAAGCTCAAAGCCAGCGGCATCCTTGTCCTACCGATCTCGATCGACAGCACCGGCGCCACCGCCGTGCGGCCCTACTACGCGAAGCAAAATATCCACACCCTGCCGATCCTGCTCGATGAAAACGGCGATAACCTCGACGCCTTGAACACGGACGGCATTCCCGTCACCGTTGTCATCAACCCCGAGGGGAAGATGGTCGCCCGCCTCGACGGCGCCGCAGATTGGAATACGCCGGACACCATCGCCTATCTGCAAAGCCTGGGAGATTCTCACCCCGCTTCAGGTGGTTTTACACCGGTATAGCGGGGGGAAGGGGTTTCCCTATTTGCAGGGCGAGGGCGGGATCGTCAGTTTGGTCAGCTTGCCGGTCATAACGAAATCGCCGAAGTCGAGGACGATGTTGGTGGCGACGCCGTCGGCGAAATAGCGCATCTGGGTGCGGAAATCCGGGTTTTCGTCGTTGTTCTTGCGATCGAAGAAGGCGATATCGACATCTGAGCTGGACAGGGCGCTCAGGGCGGGGAAGGCGTTCGCCTCCGGGCCGTGGTGGCCCAGAATGGCGACGAAAGTGGCCTGCGTCCCGTTGGCGGAGGTGCCGTCGAAAAGGAGGGGGGAGATGAATTTTTGTCCCTCACGGCCCGCGGCGAGCAGGGCTTCGGTATGCTGCATCGGAAAGAGCGTGCCGGGCGGCATGGCGAGGGGGGTGTGGGCGGGGGTGGTATAGGTGATGATGCCGCTGCCGTCCGTCCCGGTGTGGGTGGCGGTGCCTGCGTCGTCGGTCTGCTCCTTGCCGTCGTTATCGCGTTCGCGCAGTGTGAAGGTCAGGGTTTTGCCGTCCTTGCTTTCCCACGTGATGTAATCGGCGACGGATTTGGTGAGCGAGCCGTCGGTATTGCGGATCAGCAGGGTCATGCGCTGTGCGGTGCCCCAGCCGGTGCAGCCGTCCACCACGTCAAAGCTCATCTGCCCGACCGCGCCGGTCAGGTCATGGGTTCGGACTTTGCTTAAGGTGAGGTCGTAGGATGCGCTCTGCCCGGTCAGCCCGGCCGCGAGGGCGAGGCTGGGGGTGGTCAGCGCGGCGAGCAGGGCGAGGACAAATTTCATAAGCGCATAATGCCGGGTCTGCGCGGGGCGTCAAACAGCTTTCTTGCGGTGTTAGCGGGATTTGCGTCCCTTGCCTTTGCGCAGGGCGGGATCGTAGCCGCCGCCGCCGGGGCCCATCGGGGTTGGGCCTGGCGGTTTTTGCGGGCGCAGGCTGGGTGGCGGCGGGGCGATGCCCAGCGCCAGGGCTTCCAGGCGCTTGATTTCGTCGCGCAGGCGGGCGGCTTCCTCGAATTCCAGATCCGCGGCGGCCTTGCGCATGCGGGTTTCCAGGATGGCGAGGGTCGCGCCCAGATCCTTGCCGACGAATTCGTCGAGGGGGGAGTCTTTGATCGGGGCGACGGTCACGTAGTCCTGTTCGAATACTGAGTGGATGACTTCGCCGATGTTCTTGCGGATGCTCTGCGGGGTGATGCCGTGGGCGGCGTTCCAGGCGGTCTGCTTGGTGCGACGGCGGGCGGTTTCGTCCAGGGCTTGTTTCAGGCTGCGGGTCATCACGTCTGCGTAGAGGATGACGCGGCCATCGACGTTGCGCGCGGCGCGGCCGATGGTCTGCACCAGGGAGGTGACGGAGCGCAGGAAGCCTTCCTTGTCGGCGTCCAGAATGGCAACCAGCATGCATTCGGGGATGTCGAGACCCTCGCGCAGCAAGTTGATGCCAATCAGGACGTCGTAGGCGCCGAGGCGCAAATCGCGGATGATCTCGATGCGTTCCAGCGTGTCGATGTCTGAATGGAGGTAGCGCACGCGGATGCCATGTTCGGTGAGGTAGTCGGTCAGATCCTCGGCCATGCGCTTGGTCAGCGTCGTCACCAGGACGCGCCCGCCCTTGGATGCGACAAGGCGGCATTCGCCCAGCAGGTCGTCCACCTGATGCTCCACCGGGCGGATTTCGGTCACGGGGTCGACCAGGCCGGTGGGGCGGATGATCTGTTCGGCGAAGGTGCCGCCGGTGCGCTCCAGCTCCCAGGGGCCGGGGGTGGCGGAGACGAATACCGATTGCGGGCGGAAGCGTTCCCATTCCTCGAATTTCAGGGGACGGTTGTCGAGGCAACTCGGCAGGCGGAAGCCGTAATCCGACAGGATGGATTTGCGTGAAAAATCGCCCTTATACATGCCGCCGATCTGCGGCACGGTGACGTGGGATTCGTCCACCACCAGCAGCGCGTTGGCGGGGAGGTATTCGAAGAGGGTCGGCGGCGGGTCGCCGGGGTTGCGGCCTGAGAGGTAGCGGGAATAATTCTCGATGCCTTTGCACACGCCAGTGGTTTCCAGCATTTCGAGGTCGAAGGTGGTGCGCTGTTGCAGGCGCTCGGCCTCCAGCAATTTGCCCTGGGAGACCAGTTCGTCGAGGCGTTCCTTCAACTCCGCCTTGATGCGCAGGATGGCCTGGGTCAGGGTGGGGCGCGGGGTTACGTAGTGGCTATTGGCGTAGATGGTGATCGCGTCCAGGAGTGCGGTCTGTTCGCCGGTCAGCGGGTCGAATTCGGCGATTTTCTCGATTTCATCGCCAAATAACGTGACGCGCCAGGCGCGGTCTTCATACTGGCTGGGAAAGATGTCCACGATCTCGCCGCGCAGGCGGAAGGAGCCGCGGGCGAAGGCGATGTCGTTGCGGCGGTATTGCAGGTCGACCAGGGCTTTGGCCAGGGTGTCGCGGTCGATCGCGCCGCCGGTCTCTAATTTCACCACCATTTTGGAATAGGTTTCGACCGAGCCGATGCCGTAGATGCAGGAGACGGAAGCGACGATCACCACATCGGAACGTTCCAGCAGGGCCTGGGTCGCGGCGTGGCGCATGCGGTCGATCGTTTCGTTGATGGCGGAGTCTTTTTCGATATAGGTGTCCGAGCGCGGGACGTAGGCTTCGGGCTGGTAGTAGTCGTAATAGCTGACGAAATATTCCACCGCGTTGTTGGGGAAGAAGGCTTTCATTTCGGCGTAGAGCTGGGCGGCGAGGGTTTTGTTCGGGGCGAGGACCAGGGTCGGGCGCTGGATGTGTTCGATCACCTTCGCCATTGTGAAGGTTTTGCCCGAACCGGTGACGCCAAGCAGCACCTGGTCGCGCTCTTGCGCCGCGATGCCTGCCACGAGCTGTTGGATCGCGGCGGGTTGGTCGCCGCTTGGGGAAAATTCCGAGACCACGCGCAAAGGGGTTTGCAGCGGGCGGGGGGCGGGTTTTTCCGGGATGAACAGCAGGGACATGGCGCAGTATATGGGCGCGGGCGGCGGGCTGCAAAGGGCGGGGTGAAATTGTTTCACGTGAAACAATTCTGGGGAATTTCGATACGAATGCGATGTTAGTATTTGAATCTAAAGCATTGTGTTTTTTGGAAAAAACCGATTGACACGGTAGCGTTTTGTAAAAATAACGAACGGTGAATTGTGACGGAAAACCCCCGCCCCGCGACATTTATGATGCGCGGGATGGGGGTTGATAAAAAATTACTTCTTGAAGAGGGCCTTCATTTCCGTCATCGCCTCGGCGAAGCGGGTGTTGAGCTTGCTCATCGCCTCGGAGTTAGATTTTTGGATCAGGTCGCCGAGTTCGCGCGTGTTGGACACGGCGTTTTCATAGGCCTGTTTCAGTAAATCTGCCTGCTTGGAGGCGCGGGCGGCGGGGGTTTCCGTGCCAGAGAGGTCTTTGAGCGTCGCGGTCAGGCCGGTCATCGTCGATTGCATGATTTCCATGTGGCGCCGCGCGATGGCCTGCGCGCCTTCCAGGGCGACGCGGTTGGCTTCGGAGAGGGCTTCCAGGTTGCGCTTATGGGCGGCGAGGACGGATTCCATGTCGGGCATCATCGCGGGGACCTTTATG
>DAOMCN010000155.1:0-5608 GCA_035427885.1 Acidocella sp.
GACTGGCAACGCAGGTGGTATCGGGCACGCCCGCCGGCATCGTCCGCGCCAGGCCAAGGACATCCTTGCCTATCTGAAGACACTACGCTCCTGAGGCAATAAATCATGGTTCAGAGTCGAAATAAGGCGTGCGCCCTGCTCGCCTTGGGCCTTTCGCTTGCGGGTTGCGCGGCTTATCATCCCTTGCCTCTACCTGTGGTGCTGACGCTTAAAACACAGCCTTCCGTTTCCGGCCCGCTCACTCCCGCGCAGGTGGCAATGCTCGCCGTGCGGAACGACCCTGATCTCATCGCTGCCCGTGCCCAGCACGGCGTCACGGCAGCCGCGCTTCTCACCGCGGGCTTGCCGCCTGACCCTTCCTTTTCGGGCGGCTTCGCGGCCCTGTTGTCCGGCCCCGCCGCAATGCCCGCCCTCTCGGCCGGACTGGCGCAGGATATCTCAACCTTCTTCACCTACCGCGCCACCCGTTTGGCTGCGAAGTCTGGCCTTGCCCAGATCGATGCGGACATCCTCTGGCAGGAATGGCAGGTCGCCGACCAGGCAGAGCAGCTTTGCGTCACACTCGTCAGCACCGAGCAAGCTCTCGCCAGTCTACATGCCGACGCCTCCGCCTTACGGGCGCTGAATCAGGCGGTGCGGAGCGCGGTGTCCTCTGGCGACCTCACTGTGGCCGACGCCTCCGCCAGCGCCACCACCCTGGCCGGGATCGAGGCGGGGCTGAACACACAAGACCAGACCCAAGCCCAGACTAGGAACCATCTCGACGCGCTGCTCGGCCTTGCGCCCGGCGTTGCTATCGCGCTTATTATTCCCAAGGTCACGCCCATCCCCGCTGCTGTCGTCCAACGAGCCATCGAGACGCTGCCTAGCCGCCGCCCGGACCTGATCGCGCTGCGTTACGGCTACCAACAGGCCAACGAAACGCTCCGTGCCGCCATCATCAGCCAGTTCCTGCCCATCAGCATCGGTGCCTCGGGTGGGCGTGACGCCTCGGGCGTTGCCAGTATGGGGCCGCAGGTCACGCTCACGTTGCCGCTGTTCAACCACAACCGTGCGGCCATCAAAGTCGACGAGGCGAGCAGCGCCGCGCTTCGAGCCCAATATGCGGCGAGCCTCGATGCCGCCGTGGCCGGGGCCGGGGCGCTAGAGGCCAGGCTCCCCATGCTACAAACGCAGCTCACCCGCGCCGAAGCCGCCGCCACCCAGGCCCACGCGCTAGCTCAGATAGCCAGTCGTGCCTACCGGGCGGGCACCATCGACGCCCGTGCGCAAGCAGACCTGATTGCTGCCGCCGGTGAACGCCTGCGTGAGACGATCGCCCTGCGCACCCAGTTGCAAACTGGCCAATTTTCCCTTGCCACGCTGCTCGGCCTTGGCCTGCCGTCCATCGTTCCCCCGGACACCACACCATGAAATATGCCGCGCTTACCCTTGCCGTAGCTTTTGTCATCGCCGGGGCTTTTTTGCTCCTGCGCGGCAGTCCCAGGCCCGTTTCCGTCGCAACGCCTAGCGTCGCCGTGCAGACGATGGCGCTCACGCTGACCAACAGACCTCGCTTGGTCGCGGTGTATGGTACTGTTACGGGTGGCCCCTGCGAAGCCACCCTTGTCCTGCCAGCCCCTGGAATCGTGGCCCATATCCTGGTTCAACCTGGCGCCGAGGTCATCGCCGGACAGCCGCTCGCGACCATCGTCCCGGACGCGCCAAGTATCGCCGAACGCCAAAAGGCTGAGGTCGCCGTCATTGCTGCCAAGGCAGAGCGCGCCCATGTCGCGGCCCTGCTTGCGGCCCGTCTCGCCACGACATCTGACCTAGCAGCCACCGACCAGGCGCTACAGGACGCCAAAGCCAGCCTGATGGCACTCCAGGCCACTGGCACCGGCCAACCGCGCACCATCCTCGCGCCGCGCGCAGGTATTGTCATCGCTGTTCTGGCGGGGCAGGGCACGGCGCAGCCCGCGGGTGCCAGCCTGTTCCGCTTAGCCGACCCCGCGCACCTGACCGCCCTTGTAGGCGTACCTGCGGGCAACGTGATCGCCCGCGGCGCCACGGCCCAGATCACGCTGCTGGAGGACAATAGCGTGCTGACCGGCACAGTGCTCAGCCGCGCCGCCATGCTTGACCCGCAGACCGGCCTCAGGGACGTCACACTCGGGCTCTCCAGCCCGGTACTCATCGGTAGCCCGCTCCGCGCCAACTTGGTTGCGGGCAGGCTCGTGGGCTATGCCGCCCCACGTGACGCCGTGCTCAGCGACGAGACGGGCAACTACGTCTTCCAGCTCGGCCCGGACCATCTTGCCCACCGCGCCACAGTGCGGGTGCTCGGCCCCTCTGGCGCCGACCTCATCCTCGCGCCCACCCTGAATCCGGCCGAGCCGCTCATCACCACCGGGGCCTACCAACTCAATGACGGCACGCCGGTCCGTGCCGCGGGGCAGGGCTGATGCTCCTTGCCTGGCTGGAGCGGCACCGCCGCTCTTTTCTCATGCTGGCTGCCGTCTTGGCGCTGGGAGGCGTGGCGGCGGCCTTGTCGCTCCCCATTGGGCTCTACCCGCGAACCAATTTCCCGCGCGTGCGCATCAATATTGACACGGGCAGCCAACCCGCCGCGCAGATGGTGCTGCAAGTCACCCAGCCCATCGAGCAGGCCGCCCACGCCGTACCGGGGGTAACGACCATCACCTCCACCACCTCGCGGGGTTCGGCACAAATCGTTATCGACTTCGCCTGGGGCACGAACATGACCGCCGCCACGCTGGGTGTGAGCGCCGCTGTTGCCCAGCTTCTGCCCAGCCTGCCGACGGATATCCATTACACCGTGCTGCGCATGGACCCGACGGTATTTCCCTTCATGGCCTTCGCGCTTACCTCGCCCAAAGTTCCACCGGCGACGCTGCAGAATCTCGCGACCCTCCGCCTTGTGCCGCTGCTGTCCGCCATACCTGGCGTGGCGCGCGTACAGGTGCAGGGCGGCGACACGGGCGAGATCGAAGTCCGCGCCGACCCGGAGCGTCTCGCGGCCTACCACCTCACGCTGGATACGGTGAGCAAGGCGATCGCCGCCGCCGACACGCTGCAATCAGTCGGGAGGGTGCAAGGCCATAACCTGCTCTTCCTGCTGATGGCCGACAACCCGCTGCGCACCATTCAAGATGTGAAGAATGTCGTGCTCAGCGGCAGCCTCAAAGGCGTGGTGCGGCTGGGCGATGTCGCCAGCGTGGGGCTTGGCGCCATGCCCCAGCTTTTCGCCGTCTCAGCGGATGGCAAACAGGCCGTGACGTTGCTGCTTTTCCAACAGCCTGGCAGTGACATGGTGGCCATTGCCCGTGCAGCGCAAAAGGCGCTTGACGGCTTCGAGCCCAACCTGCCGCCGACTGTGCGCCTCAACTCCTGGTACAACCAAAGTACTCTGGTTCTTGCAGCCGCCAGCTCAGTGCGCGACGCCATCTTGATCGGCATCGTCCTCGCTGCGCTGGTGCTGCTGCTATTTCTGCGCAACTGGCGGATTACGCTGCTTGCCATGCTTATCGTCCCCGCCGCGCTCGCTACCGCTACGCTGGTGCTGTTCCTGCTCGGCATGAGCTTCAATATCATGACTCTGGGCGGCCTCGCCGCGTCCGTCGGGCTGGTCATCGACGATGTGATCGTCATGGTCGAACATATCGCCCGGCGCGCTGCGGTCAATGTCGGCCAACCGAAACTCTGGGTGCTGCGCGCTGGCGCCGAGTTTTTTTCCCCGCTCACCGGCTCGGGTGCCGCGACTCTGGTGGTGTTCGCCCCGTTGGGCTTTCTCTCCGGCGTGACGGGCGCGTTTTTTAAGGCGCTGTCCATCACGATGGCGGCCACCCTGCTTGCCTCCTGGGCGTTGACGGCCTTCATTGTGCCGCTGCTCGCCGAGGCTCTGGTCAATTTCCACGCCTTCCACGACCCCGAGGCCGAGCACGACAGCCCGCTCACCCGGGCCCATCATCGCCTGCTGCGGGTGCTTTTCCGGCGCCCGTGGCTGCTGGGCGTCGCGGTGGCAGCGCTTCTGTCGGTGGGCTGGGTTTCCTATAACCGCGTGCCCACCGGCTTCATGCCGCATCTCGACGAGGGTGGCTTCGTGCTCGACTACCAGACCACCCCCGGCACAGCGCTCACCGAAACCGCCCGCGAGATCGGCGAGGTCCAGAACATCCTCCGCGCAGACCCGGCGGTGGCCAGCTTTTCCACCCGCATCGGCGCGGGCTTTGGCGGCGATCTCGCCGAGCCGAACCAGGGCGACATCGTGGTGCGGCTGAAACCCCTCTCTGAGCGTCCCGGCATCGACATCGTCATGGCCCGCATAGGTGATGCCATCACCGCCCGCGTCCCCGGTGTTGATACGGACCTTCACCAGCTCATCGGCGATGAGATCGGCGATCTCACCGGCGTACCTCAGCCCATCGAAATCAAGCTCGCCGCCACCGAACCCGCTCTACTCATCCCCGCCGCCAATCGTGTCGCCGCCGCCATCGGCGCAATCAAGGGCGTCAATTCGGTGGTGAACGGCGTCACCCCGGCAGGCGACGCCATCGATATCCACATCGCCCCCGCCCGCGCCGCCATGCTGGGGCTGGACCCGCAGAACGTCGCCCGCCAGTTACAATCTGAATTGGCGGGCAGCATCGCGGGAGAGACCCAGGATGTGGTCCCCGCCCTGGCCATTCGCGTGCGCATCAGCCATGGCCGCGCCAAAAACGACGACGACCTCAAATCACTACCCATTGCCACGCCGTCGGGCGCATTGGTGCCGCTGGGCCAGCTTGCCAGCTTCACGGTCGAGCAGGGGCAGCCGGAAATCACCCGTGAAAATCTTCAGCAGGTGATCGATGTCACCGCCCGGCTAGATGGGCGGGGCCTGGGGGCTGGTATTGCCGATGTGAAGGCGGCGCTCGCCAGGCCCGGCGTACTTGGCGTGGGCGTCACTTACAGCCTGGGCGGCCTCTACAACCAGCAGCAGATCGCGTTCTACGGCCTGGCCCGCGTCTTTCTCGCGGCCCTGCTTGCGGAGTTCCTGCTCCTGTTGTTCCTTTATGAGCGTTTTTCGTGGACCATCGCGATCATGGGCACGGCGCTGCTCTCCACCACGGCGGTATTTACGGGGCTTTATGTGGCGGGAATCGAGATGAATATCACGGCGCTGATGGGCATGGTGATGATTGTCGGCATTGCCAGCGAGATGGCAATTTTCTACGTTTCCGAATTCCGCCACCTGCACGCCCGTATGGATCTGCGCGCAGCGCTCATGGTCGCCTCAGCCAACCGCCTGCGTCCCATCGCCATGACGACGCTGGCTGCTATTCTTACACTATTGCCGCTCGCCTTAGGTCTCGGCCAAGGGGCGGGGATGCAGCAGCCGTTGGCTGTTGCTATTATTGCTGGGTTGCTGGTGCAGTTCCCATTGGTGCTTCTCGCCTTGCCGGTGCTGCTCGCCCTGCTTATGCGTAAGGAGGTTTCTTCCCAGCCAGAGTGATCTTTGATGTTACCTTGAACGCCAATCGTCCGGTCAAAGGTAGGGGCTCTGAGTACTCATCTAAGAACCTGACTCTGAATGGTAGCCTTGCTAACTTTGACGCACGATTTTTCT
>DAOMCN010000156.1:0-5604 GCA_035427885.1 Acidocella sp.
CGGGCCATTCTCGGTCATGACGGGTTTGACGAAAGCAATCTCCTCCATCCCCAGCCCGGCGAGTTGGGCTGCAGAGATGTGGTGGATGTCGAGCACGGTACCGGGCAGAAAATTGGCCGTACCGTCATGTGTTTTGATGTCCATGAGAAATTCCTTCTCTAACTCGTGTCAAATGAGCGTGTTCGTGTGCTCGCCTATTCGCCGTATCGCGCCACTTGGACGCCGCCTTGGGCACCAGAGTTTTGCGACTCTCCATCTACCATTCGAGTCGGCGCCACATTTGTTTTCGTCTGGCCTTTGGAAATCGGGATATTTTTCACCACCGGCTGCGGCACTGGCCGCACGAGATCGACATGCAACAGGCCATTATCCAGCCATGCCCCCTTCACCTCGATCCCCTCGGCGATAACAAAGGCCCGCTGGAACTGGCGCGCGGCGATCCCCCGATGGAGAAAAACGCGCCCCTGGCAATCCTCATTCTGCCGCCCGCGAATGACCAGCTGGTTATCTTCCAGCGTAATCTGCAGGTCATCCATGGTAAAACCGGCCACCGCGAGGGTAATACGCAGTGAAATCGGGCTAAGCTGCTCTATATTATAGGGCGGGTACCCATCCGACGAATTTTTGGATGCGCGCTCGATCATCTGTTCGAGATGGTCGAACCCCAGAAACAACGGCGATGTAAAAACACGAGTATTCATAATGTTAGGCTCCCCCAAGTTCGAGCGAAGCAGGCGTTGGACCTCGAAAGCGTCCATGCCTAATGTTGTCATAAATCACGCGCGATGCAAGAGCCGCGTTGCAGCGCATGGCCTGGAGCATTAAAGGCGGTAATGATGTCAGAATTAGAACTCTCCCCCCCGCTCCTGCCCATCCGCTTTGTCCCCGACCCGGTACTGCGTAAAATCGCCCGCGCCGTTACCCCGGCGGATGCCGAGGAGACCCGCGTGCTGATCGCCTCGATGTTCGCGACCATGTACGCCGCTCCCGGCATCGGCCTCGCCGCGCCGCAGGTCGGCAAGCTCCTGCGCGTGATCGTGATCGACATCGCCCCGGACAAAACCCCAGCCCCGATCGCGCTGATCAACCCGGAAATAGTAGCCGCCTCGGACGAGAAAGCCACCCGCGAGGAAGGCTGCCTCTCCCTACCGGACCAATACGCCGAGGTCACTCGCCCGGCCTGGGTCAAGGTGCGCTACCAGGACGAACAAGGCATGCGCCGCGAGATCGAAGGCTCGGACCTGATGGCCGCCTGCCTGCAACACGAGATCGACCATCTGAATGGCGTCCTCTTCGTGGATTACCTCTCCTCGCTGAAGCGCAACATCCTACTGCGCAAACTCGCCAAGGAACTGAAGGGCAAGAAATGAAGCTCGCCTTCATGGGCTCGCCGGAATTCTCCGTCCCGGCGCTGCACGCCCTGGTCGCGGCGGGCCATGAGGTCGCCGTGGTCTATTGCCAGCCGCCCAAGCCCGCCCACCGCGGCCAGCGCGAGACCCCCTGCCCGGTCCACCTGGCCGCCCTGTCCCTGGGCCTGCCGGTCCGCACCCCCAAGCGCCTGCGCAACAGCGCCGAGGAAGCCGAGTTCTTCGCCGCCCTGAAGCTCGACGCCGCAATCGTTGCCGCCTATGGCCTGCTCCTGCCGCCCGCCTTCCTAAACGCCCCCCGGCGAGGCTGCCTGAACATCCACGCCAGCCTGCTGCCGCGCTGGCGCGGCGCCGCGCCAATCCAGGCCGCCATCCTCGCCGGAGATTTCTCGACCGGCATCACCCTCATGCAAATGGACGAGGGCCTGGACACCGGCGACATGCTGCTCTGCGAAGCCACCCCCATCGGCAAACACGACACCGCCGCCGACCTGCACGACCGCCTGGCCGAAATCGGCGCCCGCCTCGCCCTGGCCGCCCTGTCCAGCCGCCCGACGCCGCATAAGCAGGACGCGGACATGGCCACCTACGCGCCCAAACTCTCGCGCGAGGACGCCCGGCTGAACTTCACCAAACCCGCCGCCGAGCTGGAACGCCAGATCCGCGCCTACCACCCCTGGCCCGGCTCGCTCGCGCTGCTGGGCGAAATGGTGATCAAATTCCTCTCCGCCGAAGTTGTGCCCGGCCACGGCATCCCGGGCGAAATCCTCGACGACAAGCTGACCATCGCCTGCGGTGAGGGCGCGCTGCGCCCGCTGAAACTGCAACGCGCGGGCAAAGCCGCGATGCGCACGTCAGACTTCCTGCGCGGTTTCTCCCTCCCCGAAGGTGCGCGGTTCTTTTGATCACCTGGGCGCTTGAGGTCGAGTACGACGGCACGCCGTTCATGGGCTGGCAACGCCAGAAACACGGTCTCGCCGTCCAGCAGGTCATGGAAGAAGCCGGCGCCAGGCTCTGCGGCGGCGCAACCCCCGCCGCCACCGCCTCAGGCCGCACGGACGCGGGCGTCCACGCGCTCGGCCAGATCGTGCAAATGGACCTGCCCGCCTTCTCCCCGAGCCGCTTGCGCGAGGCACTAAATTACCATTTCAAGCCCCACCCCGTCGTCGTCCTGCGCGCCGCCCCCGCGCCGGAGGGCTGGAACGCCCGCTTCTCCGCCCTCTGGCGCAGCTACCGCTACATCATCTCCAACCGCTCCGCCTTCGCCGCACTGGAGCTGAACCGCGTCTGGCACGTCAAACACCGCCTGGACGAAGCCGCAATGCAACGCGCCGCCAACGCCCTGCTCGGCCACCATGATTTCTCCTCCTTCCGCGCCTCCGCCTGCCAGGCCAAATCGCCTTTGCGCACGCTGGACAGCCTGACCGTCCGCCGCGAGGGCGACCACCTGATCATCGAAGCCAAAGCCCGCAGCTTCCTGCACCACCAGGTCCGCAACATGGTCGGCTCGCTCAAAATGGTCGGTGAAGGCGCATGGCCCGAATCGCGTGTCGCCGAGGTGCTCTCCGCCAAAAACCGCGCCGTCGCCGGTCCCACCGCCCCAGCCGAAGGCCTCTACTTCGTCAACGTCGGCTACGCCCCGGATTTAGCGCTAGAATAACGCGCCCCCTTGCCCCCCGGCCGTTTTCGCCCAATCCTACGCCCTGCTCCGGGAGTCCCCATGCCACACGCCGATTTCGTCCACCTGCGCGTCCACTCGGCCTTCTCCCTGTCGGAAGGCGCGATCAAACCCGACAAAATCGCGGCATTGGCGCGTGAACTCTCCATGCCTGCCGTGGCGATCACGGACAGCTCCAACATGTTCGGCGCGCTGGAATTCTCGCAATACTGCACCGCCGCCGGGGTCCAGCCGATCATCGGCTGCCAACTCGCCCTAGCCCGTCCGGGTCTGATTCTCCCGCCCGACCCAATCGTCCTGCTGGCGCAAAACGCCACCGGCTTCGCCAACCTGCAAAAACTCTCCTCCGCCAGCTATCTGACGAGCGACGGCGCGCCAAAACCGCAGATCACGCTGGAAACCCTGCTCGCCCACGCCGAGGGCCTCTTCCTGCTGACCGGCGGCGCGGCGGGCCCGATCGGCCGCCTCCTCGCCGAAGGCCAGGAAGCCGACGCCCGCAAATACCTGGCCGCGCTGGCCGAAGGCTTCTCAGGCCACATCGCCGTCGAACTCCAGCGTCATCACGAGAAACTCGAAGAAGCCATCGAACCCGGCCTGATCACCCTGGCGGACGACCTCTCCCTCCCCCTCGTCGCCACCAACGAATGTTTCTTCGCCAAGCGCCAGATGCACGCGGCGCACGACGCCCTGCTCTGCATCGCCGAAGGCCGCGTCCTCGCCGAACAAGAGCGCCGCCGCGTCACCCCGGAACACTGGTTCAAACCCGCGCCCGACATGCGCGCCCTCTTCGCCGACCTGCCGGAAGCCTGCGACAACACCCTGGCCATCGCCCGTTCCTGCGCCGTGATGGCCCAATCTCGCAAACCCCTCCTGCCGCGCTGCCCAAAGGTCCGCACCGGCGCCACCGAGGCACAAACCGTGCAGGCAATGGCCGAGGAGGGTCTGGAAGCCAGGCTCAACGCCCTCTCCCTCCCCGAGACCGAGCGCGCGCCCTACCGTGCCCGCCTCGCCTTCGAACTGAACACCATCATCCAGATGGGCTTCCCCGGCTACTTCCTGATCGTGGCCGACTTCATCCAATGGGCGAAGGAACAAAAAATCCCCGTCGGCCCCGGCCGCGGCTCGGGTGCTGGTTCCGTCGTCGCCTGGGCGTTGCTGATCACGGATCTGGACCCCTTACGCTACGGCCTGCTCTTCGAGCGCTTCCTCAACCCCGAGCGCGTGTCGATGCCTGATTTCGACATCGACTTCTGCCAGGAACGCCGCGACGAGGTAATCGCCTACGTCACCCGCGAATACGGCGCCGAGCGCGTCGCCCAAATCATCACCTTCGGCAAGCTGCAAGCCCGCGCCGCCGTGCGCGACGTCGGGCGCGTACTCGGCCTCCCCTACGGCCAGGTCAACAAGGTCGCCGAGCTAATCCCCAACAACCCGGCCAAACCCGTCACGCTGCAACAAGCTATCGACGGCGAGTCCAAGCTGCGCGACCTGCGCGAGACGGATGAGGGCCTCGCCCGCCTGATGGAAATCGCCCTCCAGCTTGAGGGCCTCTACCGCCACGCCAGCACCCACGCCGCCGGCGTCGTGATCGGCGACCGCCCCCTGGTCGAGCTGGTCCCGCTCTACAAAGACCCCCGCTCGGACCTGCTGGTGACGCAATTCTCGATGAAATACGTCGAGCAGGCGGGCCTGGTAAAATTCGACTTCCTCGGCCTGACGACCCTGACGGTCCTGGACCGCGCGCTGGGCTTCCTGAGCGCCCAAGGCATCACCATCGACCTCGCCCAACTACCGATGGACGACAAAAAAACCTACGACATGATCGCCAAAGGCGACACCGGCGGCGTGTTCACCTTTGAAACCCAGGGCTACCGCAGCGCCTTACAACAAATGCGCCCGGACCGCTTCGAGGATCTGATCGCGATCCAGGCGCTGAACCGCCCGGGCCCAATGGCCAACATCCCCGACTACTGCGCCCGCAAACATGGTGCGAGTTGGAGCGCCCCGCACCCGGACATCCACAACATCCTGGCCGAAACCTACGGCGTCATCGTCTATCAGGAACAGGTGATGCAGATCGCCCAGGTGATGGCGGGCTACAGCCTGGCGGGCGCGGATCTGCTGCGCCGCGCGATGGGTAAGAAAATCCGCGCCGAAATGGACGCCCAGCGCAAAATCTTCACCGAAGGCGCCACCGCAAAAGGCCACACCACCGAGAAAGCCAACGAGATCTTCGACCTTATGGCGAAGTTCGCCGATTATGGTTTTAACAAATCCCACGCCGCCGCCTACGCTCTGGTCTCCTATCAGACCGCCTATCTGCGCGCGAACCACCCCGTCGCCTTCCTCGCGGCCTGCATGTCGCTCTCCATCGCCAACACCGAGAAGCTGGCCATCTTGCGCGCCGACGCGATCCGCGCGGGCATCGCGGTCCTCCCCCCGGACGTCAACAAATCCGGCGCGGATTTCCAGCCCGAACAGCAGGCGGATGGCAGCTACGCGATCCGCTACGCGCTGGGTGCGATCAAGCGCGTCGGCATCGCTGCGATGGCCGAGCTG
>DAOMCN010000157.1:0-5589 GCA_035427885.1 Acidocella sp.
CAATTGGTAGAGCGCCTGCATGGCATGCAGGAGGTCAGCGGTTCGATTCCGCTTGGCTCCACCACTCCCCTTATCAAAGCTCACACCACCGTCAGCTTCACATCGATCGTCTTGTGAATGGCGTGCGAATACGGGCAGACAACATTCGCCTTGCGCACAAGCTCTTCCGCGACATCGTGTGCAATACCCGGCACGGTGATCGTGAGCGCCACGCTGAGGCCAAAGCCAGTACCATCGTCGCGCGGGCCGATGCCGATGTCGGCGGCAACCTTCGTCTCGGGCGGAATTTTTACATTCTCCTTGGCAGCGACGAATTTCAGCGCGCCGAGGAAACAAGCCGAATAGCCCAGCGAGAAAAGCTGCTCCGGGTTGGTCCCCGGCCCGCCGTCGCCGCCGAGTTCCTTTGGCGTGCTGAACTGCAAGGCAACACGCCCGTCATCTGTCGCCCCTTCGCCGGTGCGTCCGCCTGTGGCGTGGCCGTGTGCGTAGTATAATGGCTTCATCTGTCCCTCCGGATTGTGGTTTCAACCCGTCAGATGTGGCGCTGCCCTGGCGGCAATCAACCGTCAGCGCAGGGCGGCGCAGAATTCGGCGATGCGCGTGCAGGCCCGCGCCAGGACCGCCTCGGAGGTCGCGGTGGAAATGCGGATATACGGGCTCATCGCGAACGCCGAACCCTGGACCACGCCGACAAACGCCTCTTCGAGCAATGCTTCGGCAAAATCCGTATCCGTCTCGATCCGGCGCCCGCCCGGCGTCACCTTGCCGAGGCAGCCCGCGATGTTGGGGAACACATAGAACGCCCCCTCCGGCTTATGGCAGAGCAGCCCCGGCACGGCGTTCAGCATCCCGACCACGAGGTCGCGCCGCGCCTGATACGCCGTCGCGCGAAGGGGGAGCGAATCCTGCGGCCCCTCCAGCGCCGCCAGCGCCGCCGCCTGACCGATCGAGGAGACCCCCGAGGTCGCCGTCGCCTGGACCACGGTGCAGGCCTTGATCAGCGCCCGAGGCCCGGCACAAAAGCCGATGCGCCATCCGGTCATGGCATAGGATTTGGACACCCCGGTCATGGTGACGACGCGCTCCGCCAGATCCGGTGCAACAGCAGCCAGCGTCACGTAGGTAAACCCGTCGAACAGCAGATGCTCGTAGATATCGTCCGAAAGCACCCAGATTTGTGGATGGCGGCGCAGCACCTCGGCAATGCCGTGCAAGGCGGCCGCGTCGCAGGCCGCCCCGGAGGGGTTGTTGGGATAGTTCAGCAGCAGCAGCCGGGTGCGCGGCGTAATCGCCGCCTCCAGCGCGCCGGGCTGCAACACAAACCCCGATTTCTGCGGGCAGGGCACAAATACAGGCACCCCGCCCGCGAACTGCACGGTCTGCTCATAACCCGCCCAGGCCGGGGCAGGGATGATGACCTCATCCCCGGCGTCGATGACCGCCATGACAACATTGAAAATCGCCTGCTTGCCGCCATTGGTGATGAGCACATCCTGCGCCGCCACCTCGAGCTTCTGCTCGCGCCGGTATTTATCCACCACCGCCGCGCGCAGCGCCTCGTTCCCGGCGAGCGGCGGGTATTTGGTCTCCCCGCGCAGGGCCGCCTCGTGCGCCGCCTGGACGACATGCGCGGGCGTCGGAAAATCAGGTTCCCCAAGCGAGAGCGAGATGACATCGCACCCAGCGGCGCGCAGCGCGCGCGCGCGCTGCGCCATGGCGAAGGTTGCGGCGAGTTCGGTGCGGCCCACACGGGCGGAGAGGGTTGGCATGGTGCGGGAGATAGCCACGGCCTCCAGCCCAACGCAAGAATTGCCGGTTTAGTGGACGTACATCGGTCCCATGCCGCCAAACAGCCAGAGCACCAGCAGCACAATCAGGACGATCCCCAGCGCGCCGCCCAGCCCGCTGCCGCCGTAGGCGCGGTGCGCATAATACCCGCCGCCGCCGCCAAACACCAAAAGCAGGATGATAATGAGTAAAATCAGTGACACGTTGCTCTCCCTGAAAAATTACGGACCAGATCATAACCTCGTAGGCCGCACCGCCAAACGAAAGAGCGCATGTTCTTAAGACGCGGACATGCTTTGGCCATGCGGCCGAATTGCCTGTCCGGGGCTGTGGCGCTAAGACCGCGCGCGTATCTGGAAAATTCCCTGGAGGAGACAAAGCATGGCTGAGAATTTCGACGTCCTCGTGATCGGCTCCGGCCCCGGCGGCTATGTCTGCGCGATCCGCGCGGCGCAGCTCGGCTTCAAGGTCGCCTGCGTTGAAAAGCGCGCCACGCTGGGCGGCACCTGCCTCAACATCGGCTGCATCCCCTCCAAGGCGCTGCTGCACTCCTCCGAGAATTTCCATGAAGCCGCCCATGCCTTCGCCGAACACGGCATCCAGATCGGCGAGGTGAAGCTCGACCTCGCCCGCATGCAGGCGCGCAAGGGCGAAGTCGTCGGCGCGAACACCAAGGGCGTCGAGTTCCTCTTCAAGAAGAATAAGATCACCTGGATCAAGGGCGAAGCCAAATTCACCGGCCCGAACGCGGTCGATGTCGCGGGTACGGCCTACACCGCGAAGCACATCGTTATCGCCACCGGCAGCGACTCGATGCCCCTCAAGGGCGTCACCGTCGATGAGAAGCAGATCGTCACCTCGACCGGCGCGCTGGAACTGGACAAGGTCCCGGCCCATCTCGTCGTGATTGGCGGCGGCGTGATCGGGCTGGAGCTAGGCTCCGTCTGGCGCCGTCTCGGCGCGGAAGTCACCGTGGTCGAGTTCCTGGACCGCATCACGCCGGGCATGGACGCCGAACTCTCCACCGGGCTGCAAAAAGTGCTGACCAAGCAGGGCTTCAAGTTCAAGCTCGGACACAAGGTCACGGCGGCCACCGCCGCTCCCGAGGGTGTCACCCTGACAGTAGAGCCCGCCCAGGGCGGCACGGCTGAGACGCTGGAAGCGGATGTCGTGCTGCTCGCCATCGGCCGCTACGCCTATACTGAGGGCCTGAACCTTGCCGCCGCCGGCGTCGAGACGGACGAGCGCGGCCGGGTCAAGACGGACGGGCATTTCGCCACCAACGTCCCGGGCGTGTACGCCATTGGCGACGTGATCGCCGGGCCGATGCTGGCGCACAAGGCCGAGGACGAGGGCGTGGCCCTTGCCGAGCGCCTCGCGGGTCAGGCCGGACATGTGAACTACAACGCCATCCCCGGCGTCGTGTATACTTGGCCGGAAGTCGCCGCCGTGGGCAAGACCGAGGAAGAGTTGAAGGCCGCAGGGATCGCCTACAAGGTCGGCAAATTCCCCTTCACTGCCAATGGCCGCGCCCGCGCGATGGGCTGCACCGACGGCTTTGTGAAGATCCTGGCAGACAAGACCACGGATCTGCTGCTCGGCGCGCATATTCTCGGGCCGGATGCCGGTGGCCTGATCGCCGAAGTCACCACGGCGATCGAATTCGGCGCATCAGCCGAGGATGTGGCGCGCATCTGCCATGCGCACCCCACTTTGAGCGAGTCGGTAAAGGAAGCCGCCCTGGCGGTGGACGGGCGCGCGCTACATATCTGAGTCATGACCAGCCCCATCCGCCTCGGCGTTAATATCGATCACGTGGCCACCCTGCGCAACGCGCGCGGCGGCCAGCATCCCGATCCGTTCACGGTGGCGCAAGCCGTCGTGGCGGCAGGGGCGGATGGCGTGACCATCCATCTGCGCGAGGACCGGCGCCACATCCGCGACGCCGACGCCGAGCGGCTTTGCGCCTGGGCCGGCGCGCCGATCAACCTCGAAATGGCGGCGACCGAGGAAATGACTGCCATCGCCTGCCGCCTGAAGCCGCATGGCGTATGCATCGTGCCCGAGCGTCGCGTGGAGATCACCACCGAAGGTGGGCTGGATGTCGTCCATCACCGCGAAACGCTCAAACCGCTGATCGACCGGCTGAACGCAGCAGGGATCGTCGTCTCGCTGTTCATCGACCCGGACCCGGCGCAGGTGCGCGCCGCGGCGGAGGTAGGGGCGAGCGTGATCGAACTACACACCGGCGCCTACGCTAACGGGAAATCAGGCGAACTGGCGCGCCTCGCCGCCGCCGCCGCGCTGAGTGCCAAGGTCGGGCTGGAATGTCACGCCGGACACGGTTTGACCTACGACAACGTCGCCGCCGTCGCGGCGCTGCCGGAAATCCGCGAGTTGAACATCGGCCATTATCTGATCGGCGAGGCGCTGCTCGTCGGCCTGCCCGCGACCATCGCCGAAATGAAACGGCACATCAACGCCGGGCGTCGTACTTAAGAGAACACGCCGGGCGTCGTACTTATAAAAACGCGCTGCCCACTAAAATACTGTGCGGACGGGCAATAGAATTAAACCTTTTTAAGTCCCTCTTCGCTCGTCATCTGGCAGTATAACGCCCAGACCCAACCCTGCCTCCCATTACCGCCATCGGCGGTTGCGCATTCCGGGGAGTCAGGCCTGGGCGAGGGGGTTACGCCATGTTCGACATCGCTAGGCACAGTCGCTTGGCCCTGGTGCTCTGCTTTGCCGGTTTTCTCCCGGCGTGCGGGGCGAAAAACGCGGCGCTGGACGTTGCGACGAGGGCAACAGCCGCGCGGCCCCATTTCTCGCTCGATACGCCGGTGGCGAAGATCGCCGCGGACCAGCGTGGCAAGGCGGTTCTCGACCGCGACATACCCAAGCTGATGGCAAATCGCAGTTACCCGATGTTCGAGGACATGAGCCTGGACCAGATCGCCTCAGTCTCGGGAGGGCAACTCACGCGGGCCAAACTCGACCTTCTCCAGGCCGACCTTGCCCAAATTTCGACTGCGCAACCCACTACGCAATAACCGCCCGCCTTAAGTCAGCCGCTCCACCAGCCGCGCACGAAGATCCTCCGGGATATCGGCCAGCGCCTCGTTGAGCCGCTTCATGCGTCGGCGCATATCGTAGAGTTGGTCCACCAACGAGAGGATAACGGGCAAAGTCTCCTCCTCGACCTCGAGTTCATGGCGCAGCTCGAAGATCAGGCGCAGCCGCGCCACGTCGATCTCCTCGAACTCCCAAGCGCCCGGCTTACCCTCCGCGCGCAACAGCTCCGCGCCGATCCAGCGTTCGACCTCGTCGGGGTTCAGCCCTTGGAACTCGATCTGCAGGCGCTGGAAACTGATCATGCCTCTGCCCCCAGTGCGGCGCGCGGGTTAAATTGCGCTTGCGTCCAGTCGCGCAAAAAGGCTTCCAATTTCTCATCCGCCGGGCCAATGGCGACGTGCAGCTTAACGTATAAATCCCCCGCCGGATGGTGCCCATGAGCTGGCACGCCGCGCCCTCGCAGCCGCATATCAACCCCGGTATCCGTGTGCGGCTTGATCGTCATCGCAACCGGCCCGGCCGGTGTGGGGATGGTAATCTTGGCCCCCAGCACCGCCTCGCGCAGGGAAACCTGCAGGTCGAGATGGATATTCTGCCCGTCGCGGCGGAAGAATTTGTGCGGCGCGACATGGATCTCGATTAGCGCGTCCCCCGCCGGTCCACCATTATAGCCGGGATCACCCTGTCCGCGCAGACGCAGAATATGCCCATCCTCGGTACCATGCG
>DAOMCN010000158.1:0-5572 GCA_035427885.1 Acidocella sp.
GCTATGGGCAGTTCGGCATTGTGCAAGGCAATGTGTACGAGGATTTGCGCAAGGAATCCGCGGCGGCGCTGGGTGAGTTTGATTTCGAGGGCTACGCCATCGGCGGGCTGGCGGTGGGCGAGGGGCAGGAGATGATGTTTGCCATGCTCGACATCACCGCGCCGCTGCTGCCCGAGCAAAAGCCGCGCTACCTGATGGGCGTGGGCACGCCCGACGACCTGCTCGGCTCGGTCGCGCGCGGGGTGGATATGTTCGACTGCGTGATGCCGACGCGCGCGGGACGCACAGCGCGTGCGTTCACCTCGCACGGGGTTTTCAATCTGCGTAATGCGCGGTTTATCGACGATGGTCGCGCGCTGGATGAGAACTGCGCCTGTTTGTGTTGTACGCGCCACAGCCGTGCTTATCTGCACCACCTAATCCGCGCCGAGGAAATTTTGGGGCCGATGCTGCTGACGACGCATAATCTCACCTATTATCAATCGCTCATGCAGGGCGCGCGGGCGGCGATTCTGGAAAATCGGTACGACGTCTATTGCGCGCAGGTGCGCGCCGGGTGGGAGGAGCAAAAGAATGGTTGAGGAACGTTATGCTGGGCTGCAACAACTCGGCCGCGCCACGGATGCGCCGACCAGCCCTAAGACGGCGGTGCTGGAGCGCGTGCCTTCCGAGGCGGGGGCGAAAAATTACGTGGTGCGCTTTACCTGCCCGGAATTCACATCGCTCTGTCCGATGACCGGGCAGCCGGATTTCGCGCATATCGTCGTCGACTATATTCCGGGCGACTGGCTGGTGGAGAGCAAATCGCTCAAACTATTTTTTCAGAGCTTCAGGAATCATGGTGGGTTTCATGAAGCCTGCACGATGATGATCGCGCAGCGGCTGATCGACCTGCTGGAGCCGCGCTGGTTGCGCATCGGCGCGTATTGGTATCCGCGCGGGGGGATACCGATTGATGTGTTCTGGCAGACGGGCGCTGCGCCGGAAGGGGCGTGGATCCCGGCGCAGGATGTGCCTGGGTATCGTGGCCGGGGCTGATCTCAAGGCGGAGATAACGCGGCGCGCCGTGGCACTGGGCTTCGATACGATCGGCTTTGCCCGTGCGAACCTGCCGCCCGAGGTGCAGGCCGGGTTACGCGACTATCTGGCGGCGGGACGGCACGGCGAGATGGGCTGGATGGCGGCGCGGGAGGATCAGCGCGCTGATCCGAAAACGCTGTGGCCGGAGGTGGTGAGCGTGATCTCGCTCGGGTTGTCCTATGCGCCGCAGGGGGATGCGCTGGAAAATCTGGCGCGCCCGGAAGTGGGCAATATTTCTGTCTATGCCCGAAACCGCGATTACCACGACATCATCAAGGGCAAGCTCAAGCACCTGGCGCAGTTCATTGCGGCGCGGGGAGCGGGGGTCAAAGTGTTTGTCGATACCGCGCCGGTGATGGAAAAACCGATGGCGGCGCAGGCGGGGCTGGGCTGGCAGGGTAAGCATACCAACCTGGTGTCTCGCAAGCATGGCTCGTGGCTCCTGCTGGGCGAGATTTTCACCGTGCTGGACATCGTCCCAGATGCGCCGCACGCGAACCGCTGCGGCTCGTGCCATGCCTGCATGAGCGCCTGCCCGACGGCGGCGTTCCCCGCACCCTACCAGCTCGATGCGCGGCGCTGCATTTCCTATCTCACCATAGAGTATGCCGGGATGATCGCGGAAGAATTCCGCGCCGCGATGGGCAACCGGATTTATGGCTGCGATGATTGCCTCGCCGTTTGTCCGTGGAACAAGTTCGCCGCCGCCGGGCGCGAGCAGAAGCTGGCGCAGCGCGAGGATCTGACCGCCCCGATGCTGGCGCAATTGGCGGCGCTGGATGATGCCGGGTTTCGGGCGAAATTCTCCGGCTCGCCGGTCAAGCGCATCGGGCGGAACCGCTTTACGCGCAATGTCGCCATCGCGCTTGGCAATAGCGGGGATGCCTCGCTCCTATCCGCAGCGCGGGCGCTGGCGGCAGATTGCGACCCCGTGGTGGCCGAGGCCGGGGCCTGGGCGGTGGTCAGGCTTTCCTAACCTTGCCAAACGGTTTAATTCACCTTGTATGAGCTGGCTCACCGAATTTGTCCGTCCGAAAATCCGCACCCTCCTTGGCCGCAAGGAAGCGCCCGATAATCTGTGGCACCAATGCCCGCAATGCCAGCAGATGATCTTCCATCGCGAGTTGGAGGCAGCCAAAAAAGTCTGCCCGCATTGCGGCCACCACATGCGCGCCACCGCGACGGAGCGGCTGGCCTGGACCTTTGACGACGGGGCCTATACCCGTATCGACCTGCCGAAAGCGGTGGTGGACCCGCTCAAATTCCGTGACCAGAAGCGCTATGCCGACCGGCTGCGCGATGCGCGCGAGAAGACCAAGCAGGACGACGCGCTGCTCGTGGCGCATGGCACGATTGGCGGAAACAACGCCGTGGTCGCGGCGATGTCCTTCGAGTTCATGGGTGGCTCGATGGGCGCTGGCGTCGGCGATGGGCTGGTGGCCGCGGCGCGCCTCGCCGTACTCCAGGCAGTGCCGCTGATTGTTTATAGCGCTTCCGGCGGGGCGCGGATGCAGGAAGGCGCTATCAGCCTGATGCAGATGCCGCGCTCAATTATCGCGACGCAGATGGTCAAGGAAGCCGGGTTGCCGTTCATCATGGTGCTGACCGACCCGACGACCGGTGGCGTTACCGCCTCCTTCGCAATGCTGGGCGATATCCAGATTGCCGAGCCGAACGCGCTGATCGGCTTTGCCGGCGCGCGGGTGATCGAGCAGACAGTGCGCGAAAAACTGCCGGCGGGGTTCCAGCGGGCAGAGTATCTCTTCGAGCACGGGATTATTGACATGGTGGTCAAACGCGGCGATCTCACCGCGATACTGGCGCGGCTAATCGCCCTGACCACGGCCAATAAGCGCACCGCTGCCGCTTGAGTGAGGCTTAAGCCGTTGACGGATTATCACGCCAGCCTGGCGCGGCTGCACAATCTCTATCCGAAGCTGATCGACCTCAAGCTGGACCGGCTGGTGCGGCTGCTTGGCGCGCTGGGCAATCCGCAATTACGGCTGCCGCCGGTGATCCATGTCGCCGGGACCAACGGCAAGGGTAGCGTGTGCGCGTTCACCCGGGCCATCGCCGAGGCGGCGGGCTTGCGGGTGCATGTCTATACCTCGCCGCATCTGGTGCAGTTTAACGAGCGGATACGTCTGGCCGGGGCACTGGTGAGCGATGCGGCGCTGGCGCAGGCGCTCGACGAGATCGAGGCGGTGAATGAGGGCAATCAGATCACCGTGTTCGAGGCGATCACCGCCGCCGCGTTCCTGCTCTTTGCCCGCGTACCTGCGGATTTATGCGTGGTCGAGGTCGGGCTCGGCGGGAAATTCGACGCCACCAATGTGGTCCGGCCCGCCGCCTGCGCGATTACCTCGATCTCGATGGATCACCAGGATTTCCTCGGTGCTACGCTGGGGCTGATCGCCGCTGAGAAGGCCGGGATCATCAAGCCCGGCGTGCCGGTCGTGGTTGGCGCGCAGGCGCCCGAGGCGCTGGCGGCGATCATAGCGACGGCGCGCGCGGCTAACGCCAAATTATTGTGTCGCGGGCGCGACTGGGAAATTGAGTCAACCTCGGACGGGTTGCGCTTTGAGGGCGCTGAACTGCCCAAACCCGCGCTGCTGGGCGCGCATCAGGCGGAGAATGCCGCCATCGCCATCCTCGCCCTACGCGCGGTTGGGATACAGATCCCGACCGAGGCAGTGGCGCGTGGTCTGCGCCAGGCGGAATGGCCAGCACGGTTGCAGCCGCTGCGTGGTGCGCTGCTCCAGCGTTTGCCCCTGGGCTCCGAACTCTGGCTCGATGGGGCGCATAACCCAGGCGGCGCGGAAGCCCTGGCGACCCAGCTCGCCGCCTGGGACGGACCGACCACGCTCATCCTGGGCATGAAACAATCCAAGGACGTGACTGAGGTGTTGCGGATTTTGCTACCCCATGCCGCGCATGTCTTTGCCGTGGCCGAGCCAGAGCAGCATCTGGCGCTGCCGGTCGAGAAAATCATCGAAGCTTCGGGCGGCGTGGCCGTGCCGGGGCCGGATGTGGCGGGAGCCTTGAAGCAGATTACTGTGCCCACGCGCGTGTTGATCTGCGGCAGCCTGTACCTCGCGGGCGAGGTGCTGAAGCTGGATGCGCCTGCCTGACCATCAGGCGAGTTGGCGGAACATCACTAGCGCGTCCACATAACCCTGGATAGGGTGGCGGAACGCGCCGGGCAGGCGGCAGAGGGTCTGGAAGCCGAAGGCTTCCCAGAGTTTGACAGCGCGGGTGTTGGTGCTGACCACGAAGTTGAACTGCATGGCGCGGTAGTTGCGGGCGCGGGCATGGGCGAAGGAATGCTCGGCCATGGCGCGGGCGATGCCTTGTCCGGTTGCGTTTTGCGCGGTCATGTAGCCGCAGTTTGCAACATGTGCGCCGCCGCCTTGTTGGTTGGCGCGCAGATAATACGTGCCAAGTATGTCGCCATTGCGTTCGGCAACGAAGGTTTCGTGTCCGGGGGCGGTCCAGTAGGCGAGTGCCGCCGCCTCGGACATCTCGGGCGCGAGCGTATAGGTTTCGCCCGCTCGAATGACCGGCTCAAGGATGTGCCAGATCGCGCCGTGATCAGCCTGGACTGCTGGGCGGATCAGCATGTTTCTGCTCCGCCGCGCAGGTGACTTGAGCAATGTGGGATAGGATTGCCGCGTAAGCGGCAACCTAATCGCACAAAATTACTCGCAAAAACATCAATTGGGGGGTTCATTAAAAAATGAACGCCTAGTACATATGCTGTCCGCCGTTGATCGAAACCGTCGAGCCGGTGATGAAATCGGCTTCGTCGGCGGTGAGAAAGACGACGCCGCGGGCGATGTCTTCGGCCGTGCCAAGGCGGCCACGGGGGATTTTGGCGATGATTTTTTCCAGCACATCGGCGGGAACGGCGCGCACCATCTCAGTGTCCACATAGCCCGGCGCGATGGCGTTGGCGGTGATGGAGAAGCGCGCGCCTTCCTGGGCGAGCGCCTTGGTGAAGCCGTGGATGCCCGATTTCGCGGCGGCGTAGTTGACCTGACCGTACTGACCGGCCTGGCCGTTGATCGACCCGATGCTGACAATGCGGCCGAACTTGTTCGCCTTCATGCCGTCGAAGCAGGCTTTGGAGAGGTTGAAGCAGGAGCCGAGGTTGGTATCGATCACGGCATCCCACATTTCGCGGGTCATTTTGGAGATGGTGGTATCGCGCGTGATGCCCGCATTGTTGACAAGGATCTCGATGGTGCCGTGGCGGGCGGTGATATCGGCGACGGCGGCGATACATGCGTCGTAATCACCAGCATCGAAACGGATCGTCTCGATTCCGGTTTCCTTGGTGAAAGCCTCAGCCGCGGCGACATTGCCGGCATAGCTGGCGATGACGTGACGGCCGGCTTTTTTGAGGCCGACGCTGATCGCAGCGCCAATGCCACGCGTGCCGCCGGTAACTAATACGATTCGAGTCATGACTTCCTCCTCCAGGTTTTTTGGA
>DAOMCN010000159.1:0-5514 GCA_035427885.1 Acidocella sp.
GGCGTCATGGCCAGATACGTCTTCAATCATCCACTGGAATGGACAGACGAGCTGATCAGCACCTGTTTTTTGTGGCTAACGATGTTCGGCGCGGCCGGGGCGCTGCGCCGGAGCGAGCATATGCGGATGACGACCCTGGTCGGCCTGGCGCCCGCCAAGGTGCAACCGGCGCTGAACGCGCTGGGCCTGCTTGGGCCTTTGCTGTTTTTAGGACTGCTGTTGGAACCCGCCATGCACTACGCGGAAAACCAGTGGTACGTAACAACGCCGGTGCTAGGCTTGCCCGATACCTACCGTGCGGCGGCGATGCCGGTTGGAATTGTTTTAATGATCTGCGCCAGCCTGCTGCGCCTGGCCCGCTTCCGCTGGCGTGACATCGCGACCGGCGCCAGCGTACTGGCGGTCATCGCGGCGGGTCTGTTCGTTACCAGCCCCTCGCTGGTCGCCATTGGCAACGATAATCTGTTTGTGTTCTTTGTGGTTCTGCTCGCCGCCGGTGTGCTGAGCGGCGTGCCGATCGCCTTTTGCTTCGGCCTCAGCACGTTGGCCTATTTGCTTTGCACCAGTTCGACCCCCTTGGCGGTGGTCGCGGGGTCGATGGACCAGGGCATGAGCGCCGTCATCTTGCTCGCCATCCCGCTGTTCATCCTGCTCGGCCACCTCATCGTCTCAACCCGCATGGCAGCGGTGATTGTGGAATTCCTGGCCGCCATGCTCGGCCACGTGCGCGGCGGCTTGTCTTATGTGCTGCTGGGGGCGGTACTGCTGGTGTCGGGCATCTCTGGCGCCAAAACAGCGGACCTCGCGGCGGTTGCGCCGGTGCTGATCCCGGAGATGAAGCGGCGCGATATTCATCCCGGCGAGATCGTCTCGCTGCTCGCCACCTCGGGTGCAATGGCCGAAACCATTCCCCCGTCCATCGTCCTGATCATTATCGGTTCGGTCACCGGCGTCTCCATCTCCGCCTTGTTCACCGGCGGCCTGCTGCCGGGCGTCGTGCTGGCCATCGCGCTCGCCCTGGTCGCCCGTGCCCGCACCTCGACCGACCGTGCGCTTCCGGCCCGCGCCTCGGCCCGCGTTATCGGACGGCGACTTTGGGTGGCGCTGCCGGCCCTGGCACTGCCCTTCGTTATCCGCTTTGCCGTGATGGATGGCGTCGCGACTGCAACCGAGGTTTCCACCATCGGCGTTGTGTATTCGCTATTCGTCGGACTGCTGATTTACCGGCGGTTTGAGTGGCACCGGCTCTATCCGATGTTGGTGGAAACCGCGGCGCTGGCCGGAGCCATTCTTTTTATCATAGGGGCGGACACCGGCATGGGCTGGGCGCTGACCCAATCGAACTTTTCCGAGGCCATCGCCACGTTCCTGGGGGCTGTTCCCGGTGGGCGCTACGGATTTCTGGCGGCGACCATTATCGTCATGATCCTACTCGGCTCAGTCCTTGAGGGCATCCCGGCGATGGTTCTGTTTGGCCCCTTGCTGTTCCCGATCGCGCAAAGCTACGGGATCAACCAGGTGCACTACGCCGTGGTGCTGATCCTGGCGATGGGTATCGGGCTATTCGCCCCGCCGTTTGGGCTTGGCTACTATGCCGCAAGTTCAATCGCGCGCATCAGCCCGGACGAAGGCTTGCGCCGCATCTGGCCATATCTAGGCGCATTACTGGCCGGGCTGATCGTGGTGGCGGCGGTGCCGTGGTTCTCAACGGGGTTTTTGGCGAGATAAACGGGGGAGAATGCATTAAAATCACCAAACTTGAATGCAGATGAAGAGAACCGGCGAGAGCAGGTGCGTCATGAGCGGCGCGCAATAAAAACTGTTTCGTCTCACGTCGAGACGTGCAATTCTGCCCATAGAGAATGCCGAGGAAACCCTCTCCAAAAGGCATAATATGTCAAATCATCGGGCATTGAGTCTGCATATTCCCGCCCCCCCTTCGCGTCCCGGTGACGCGCCCGATTTCACAGGCCTCACCTTGCCCGAACTCGGGACAACACGGCGGCCCGAGGTGTTGACGCATGAGGCGGAGATGCGGGACATGCCCTACGGGCTGGTTCGCGTGCTGGACGAGAATGGCGTTGCCGTCGGGCCTTGGAAGCCAGCGCTTGCCTCGGAAATTTTGCATCGGGGCCTGCGGGCCATGCTGCTGACGCGGGTCTTCGACACCCATATGTTCGGCGCGCATCGCGAGGGGAAAAACTCGTTCTATATGAAGTCCACCGGCGAGGAGGCGATCGGGGCGGCGTCCTCGCTCGCGCTGGGGCGCAGCGACATGTGTTTCCCGACGTACCGTATGGCCAGCTACCTGATCGCGCGCGAATATCCGCTTTTGGACATGGTCAACCAGATCTATTCGAACGCCGCTGATCCCTTGAAAGGTCGGCAGATGCCGATCTTGTATTCCGCCCGCGCCTACGGATTTTATTCGATTGCGGGGAATGTCGGCAGCCGCTTCGGACACGCCGTCGGCTGGGCGATGGCCTCCGCCTATAAGCATGATGATAAAATAGCCATTGCCTTTGTCGGCGAAGGCACCACCGCCGAGGGGAATTTCCACGAGGCGATGACCTTCGCCGCCGTTTACCATGCGCCGGTCATTCTCTGTATCACCAATAATCAATGGGCGATTTCGAGCTTCCAGGGGATTGCGGGAGGGGCTGAAACCACTTTCGCCGCGCGGGCGATTGGCTATGGCCTGCCAGGCCTGCGCGTTGATGGCAATGATTTTCTCGCCGTAACCGCAGCGACGCAATGGGCGGCTGAGCGCGCACGCAGCAATCACGGCGCGACGCTGATTGAGTTCGTGACATACCGCGTCGGCGGGCATTCCACGAGCGACGATCCTGCGCGCTACCGCCCTACCGATGAGCCTGCGGGCTGGCCGCTGGGCGATCCGATCGAGCGTCTGAAAATGCATCTGATCGCGCTTGGCGAATGGTCGGAGGCGCGCCACCAGGCCTTGGTGTGCGAGGTCACCGAACAGGTCCGCGATGCGGCCAAGGCGGGGGAGGAAATCGGCGTGCTGGGCGTCTCCCGGCCGGACCGGCGCGAGATGTTCGAGGATGTCTATAAAGAACCAGATTGGCGGCTGATCGAACAACGCCGCGAGTTGGGGATTTAGCGATGGCGGTCATGAACATGATCCAGGCGCTGAACGCCGCACTCGACATCATGCTCGGCCGCGATCCCGATGTGGTGATTTTCGGCGAGGATGTCGGCTATTTCGGCGGGGTTTTCCGCGTCACCAATAGGCTGATGGCCAAGCACGGTCTAACGCGCTGCTTCGATGCCCCGCTTTCGGAGGGCGGGATCGTCGCCACGGCGATCGGCATGGGGGCCTATGGCCTGCGCCCGGTCGTGGAGATCCAGTTCGCCGACTATATCCTGCCCGCCTTCGATCAACTCGTCTCCGAGGCGGCGCGGCTGCGCTACCGCTCGGGCGGCGAGTTTTGGGCGCCGATTACGGTGCGCTCGCCCTATGGCGGCGGGATTTTCGGCGGGCAAACACATAGCGCCAGCCCGGAGGCGCTTTTCGCCCATGTCTCGGGACTGAAAACCGTGATCCCCTCGACCCCCTACGACGCCAAGGGACTTTTGATCTCGGCGATCGAGGACGACGATCCGGTGATCTTTCTTGAGCCAAAGCGAATCTACAACGGCCCCTTCGACGGGCGGCACGACCAGCCCGCAATCCCCTGGTCGCAACACCCGGCGAGCGCGGTGCCCGAGGATTACTACACGATACCGCTGGGCAAGGCGGCGGTAGTCCGCGAGGGGGCGGAGATCACAGTCCTGGCCTATGGGACGATGGTGCATGTATCGCTGCGCGCGGTCGAGGAGGCGGGGGTGGATGCGGAGGTGATCGATCTGCGCAGCCTTGTCCCCCTGGATATCGAGACGATCGTCGCCTCCGTCCGTAAAACCCGGCGCTGCGTCATTGTTCATGAAGCCTCGCGCTTCGCCGGTTTCGGGGCCGAGTTGCTGGCATTGGTACAGGAGCGATGTTTCTACCACCTCGAAGCGCCGATCGAGCGCGTCGCCGGGTGGGACACGCCCTATCCGCATGCGTTCGAATGGGATTATTTCCCAAGCCCGGCCAGAGTGGTTAGCGCGATGCGCCGCGCCTTGGAGGGCTAAAAATGGCGCAATACATCTTCCGCCTGCCCGATATCGGCGAGGGAATCGCCGAGGCCGAAATCGTCGCCTGGCACGTGAAACCGGGCGATCGGCTCGAAGAACATCAACCGCTGGTCGATGTGATGACCGACAAGGCCACGGTCGAGATGACCTCGCCCAAAACCGGCGTGGTCGCCGCTATTCATGGTGAAGTCGGCCAACCTCTGCGGGTTGGCGCGCCGCTAGTCACCTTTGAACTGGACCAGACGCAAGCCGCCGCCGAGCCGCACCCCCCAAAGCGGGCCTTGGCCGCTCCGGTAACGCGAAGGCGGGCAAAAGAGCTGGGGGTGCCGCTCGAAGCCATCCCCGGAACTGGGCCGGATGGCCGGATTACGGCGCGGGATCTCGACCATTTTGCCGCAGGCAAGAGCGCGCCGCGCGATGGCGTCACCGAGATCCGAATAACCGGCCTGCGCCGGAAGATCGCGGAGAAGATGCAGGATTCGGCACGCCGCATTCCACATTTTAGCTATATCGAGGAATTCGATCTCACCGCACTGGAGGCGCTGCGCGCCAGGTTGAACACCGCGCGTACCGCAGACCAGCCGAAGCTGACGTTATTGCCCTTTATGATGCGCGCCCTTGTCCACCTTGTCCCTGATTTCCCGCAGATCAACGCGCGATACGACGACAAGGCGGAGATTCTGTGCGCCTTTGCCGATCTGCATATCGGCATCGCCACGCAGACCAAGAGCGGCTTGATGGTGCCAGTGGTGCGCCACGCCCAAACGCGCGATTTATGGGATTGCGCGCGCGAGCTTGCCCGCGTCACCGCAGTGGCGCGCGAGGGCGGGGCATCGCCGGCGGAGCTTACCGGCGCAACCCTCACGCTGAGCAGCCTCGGCGCGCTTGGCGGCATTGCCGCGACACCAATCGTCAACGCTCCAGAGGTGGCGATTCTCGCGCCGAACAAGCTCGTGGATCGGCCTGTTGTTCTGGGCGGCCAGATCGTCATTCGAACGATGATGAATTTTTCTTCATCTTTCGATCACCGGATTGTTGATGGCTATGACGCGGCACGCTTCGTGCAGGGGCTCAAGCAAATTCTAGAGCATCCAGAACGTTTTTTTGTGTCGAACCCCTGAGCGTGATATTTTTAGACGGCGAAAATCCTTTTTCCAGAACGCTGGAGTCCCTTGTTCCAACCTTCCAAAATACTACATCGTAATTGAAGCTTCGTCTTGGAATCGGTATATAAACGCTTAAAGCCGCACAAAAGGCTGGTCGCGTTTCTTGCGGTAACATTTTTAATGTGGCGTCTGGCATCTTTGATGCCTACAGTTCGGGGCTACATATGCATCTGCGAATTTTCGGGTGTGGTGACTGTCCTGATTT
>DAOMCN010000160.1:0-5512 GCA_035427885.1 Acidocella sp.
ACGTTGTTATCGTTCGCATTTAAGTTATAGCCCGATAACGGCGGTACAATGCCGGGCAAAAGATGGGTCTTTACCACGCGTGTCGAGACTGTTTCGCCCCCAAATATTCCCGGTTTCCCGGAAAATTGGTGGAGGCGCCGGGTACCGCCCCCGGGTCCACAACGATTATTCCACGCATCGCTTATCGCCATAGCCGACAAGTCGGCAGTACCTATATAGGCAAGTTCGTCAGGATATGAAAGAGAGACATTTATGACCCTGACCTCAGAACAGCAAACCGAAATCTCCGCTGCGCGCGCCCGCTCGGCCGAGACGCTGCGCCCCACCGTCCCGGCCCTAGAGGCGATGCTCTTCTCCGCCATCCCCGTACTCGACCACGGTTTCATCCGCGTCGTGGATTATATGGGCGATGATGCCGCTGTGGTGCAGGCGGCGCGCGTCTCCTATGGGCGCGGTACCCGCAAGGCGCTCGAAGACGAGGGGCTGATCCGCTACCTGATGCGCCATTATCACTCGACGCCGTTCGAGATGTGCGAAATCAAATACCATGTGAAACTGCCGATCTTCGTGGCGCGTCAGTGGATTCGCCACCGCACCGCGAATGTGAACGAATACTCCGCGCGCTACTCCATCCTGGATAAGGATTTCTACCTCCCAAGCCCCGAGAACCTGGCCGCGCAATCCACCGATAACCGGCAGGGCAGGGGCGAAATCCTCGACGCAGCCACGGCGCAGCGTGTGCTCTACCTCCTGCGCGAGGATGCCGAACAGACCTACGGCCATTACGAGGAAATGCTGGATCGGGGCGGTATCGGCCTGGCCCGCGAGCTGGCGCGGATGAACCTCACGCTCAATACCTATACCCAATGGTACTGGAAAACCGACTTGCACAACCTCTTCCACTTTCTGCGTCTGCGCGCCGATAGCCACGCGCAATACGAAATCCGCGTTTACGCCGAGGCGATGCTGGATACCGTCAAGGCCTGGGTCCCGCTCTCCTACGCCGCCTTCGCCGATTACCGGCTCGGCGCCGTTACTTTCTCTGCCAAAATGCTCGCAGTGCTCAAAAAAATGCTGGCCGGAGAAGCAGTCAGCCAGGAAACCAGCGGCCTCTCCAAGCGCGAATGGACCGAATTCCAGGCAACGCTGGGCGGAGCTAAGGGATAGGCAAGGTCAGGAGGCGTTGCCCCCTGGCCCCCTGCCAAAGGGCATTTGCCTTTGGCGCCCAGAACCAAGGTTATAAAAAAGGCCCTCACCGCCTGGAGTTTTAACTTCCGGATAGGTGAGGGCCTTTTTTATAATCTTAATGCCGGTGGTTCTAAGGGCGTCACCCTTAGAGGGGTCCAGGGGCAGCGCCCCTGGACTTAACTTTGCCTCCTTACGCTCCAGCTTTCGCCGCGCGGCGGCGGCGGGTCAGGACGAATTCGGTGTAGCCGTTGGGTTGGTTGCGGCCTTCGAAGACGAGTTCACAGGCGGCGGCGAAGGCCGGGCCTGAGAAGTTGGGGGCCATGGGGGTGTAGGCGGGGTCGCCTGCGTTTTGCTTGTCCACGACGAGGGCCATGCGCTTGAGGGTTTCGAGCACTTGCCCCTCGGTGGTGATGCCGTGGTGCAGCCAGTTGGCGATGTGCTGGGAGGAGATGCGCAGGGTGGCGCGGTCTTCCATCAGGCCGACGTCGTGGATGTCGGGGACTTTGGAGCAGCCAACGCCCTGGTCGATCCAGCGTACGACGTAGCCGAGCAGGCCCTGGCAGTTATTGTCGAGTTCCTGCTGGATTTCCTCGGGGTTCCAGTTCGGCCGGTCGGCGAGCGGGATGGTGAGCAGGTCTTCGAGTTTGGCAGGCGGGCGGGATTTGAGTTCATTCTGCCGGGCGGCGACGTCCACGACGTGATAGTGCAGCGCGTGCAGAGTTGCAGCAGTGGGGGAGGGGACCCAGGCGGTGTTGGCGCCTGCTTTCGGGTGGGCGATTTTCTGCTCCAGCATGGCGGCCATCATGTCCGGGGCTGCCCACATGCCTTTACCGATCTGGGCGTGGCCCTGCAGGCCGGATTCCAGACCGAAATCGACGTTGCGGTCCTCGTAGGCCTTGATCCAGGCGGTGTTCTTGATGTCGCCCTTGCGGATGAAGGGGCCGGCCTCGATGGAGGTGTGGATTTCATCTCCGGTGCGGTCCAGGAAGCCGGTGTTGATAAAGAAGACTCGTGATTTGGCGGCGGCGATACAGGCTTTGAGGTTGGCCGAGGTGCGGCGTTCCTCGTCCATGATGCCCATTTTCATCGTGTTGGCGGGCAGGCCGAGCAGGGTTTCCACCGCGCCGAAGAGGGCGACGGCGTTGGCCACTTCTTCTGGGCCGTGCATCTTTGGCTTGACGATATAGACCGAGCCTTTGCGCGAGTTGTTTCCCGTCTTGAGGTCGTGCATGGCGATCAGCGCCGTGATCACGGCGTCTATCACCGTCTCGGGGATTTCGGCCCCTTGGGCGTCCAGGATGGAGTCGGTCAGCATGTGGTGACCGACGTTGCGTACTAGCATGAGCGAGCGGCCATGCAGGGTCAGCGTGCCGCCGTCGGGGGCGGTGTAGGCGCGGTCGGCGTTGAGCTTGCGCTCAAAGGTTTTTCCGTTTTTCTCGACCGGGGCGCTGAGCGTGCCGTTCATCAGGCCGAGCCAGTTGCGATAGACCTCGACCTTATCCTGCGCATCAACAGCGGCGACGCTGTCTTCCGCGTCCATGATCGCGCTGATGGCGGATTCGAGGATGATGTCGGCAACCCCGGCGGCGTCGTCCTTGCCGATTGGGTTTTGCGGGTTGATCACCAGCTCGGCGTGCAGATTGTGGTTTTTTAGCAGGATGGCGGTCGGGTTGCGGGCCTCGCCGGTGTAGCCGACGAATTTCGCGCCATCCTTGAGGCCGACGTCGCCGCTGGGCAGCGTCACGGCGACATGGCCGTTCTGCACGCGGTAGGCTTTCGCGTCCACATGGCTGCCGCTGGCGAGGGGGAAGTTGTCGTCCAGGAAGGCGCGGCCACGGGCGATTACCAGCGCGGCGCGGGTCTTGTTGAAGCCTTTGGTCTTTTCGGCGCCGCCGGTTTCGGGGATGGCGTCCGTGCCGTAGAGCGCATCGTACAGGCTGCCCCAGCGCGCGTTGGCGGCGTTCAGCGCATAGCGCGCGTTGCTGACCGGGACGACGAGCTGCGGGCCGGCGATTGTCGCGATTTCGTCGTCCACATTGGCGGTATCGACGGAGAAGGGGGCGGGATCGGGGAGCAGGTAGCCGATTTCGCGTAGGAAGGCCTGGTAGGCGGCGGCGTCATGCGGCTGGCCCTTATGGGCGATGTGCCAGGCGTCGAGCTTGGCCTGAATCGCGTCGCGCTTGGCCAGTAGGGCGGCGTTGGTGGCGGAGAATTTTTCGGTGAGCGCGGCGAAGCCCGCCCAGAAGGCGGCGGCGTCCAGGCCGGTGCCGGGCAGGGCCTCGTTGGTCACGAAGTCGTACAGCACGGTTGCAATGTCGAGGCCGCTGACGGATGTTCTGGATTCGGGCATTTTTTGAAGCTCCTTAGATTTGGTTTGCCGTGTGATGCCGCAAGGGTGGGGGAAAAGGCAAGGGCTGGCACTGCATAGCGGGGGCGAAAGACAGCCCTTGAACGACCGCTAATCCATCTGGCCGAAGACCTCGACCTGATCAAGGTGCAGGTAATCGCGCCCGAGCAACGTGACGCGCACATGCCGCGCCCAGGCGGTGCCGGGGCCGTCCCAGATGAAGGGGGAGCCGGTTACGCCGCCGACCACGGCTTTATCCGCCTTACGGGTGAGTTCGACCCAGGTGATGCCGTCGATGGAGACGCTGAGAATGAAATTGCAAAACCGGACGGCGGTATGGTCGTTGGTGTTATAGATATGGATTTCGCGGATCGTGGCGAAGCCGCCTAGATCGACCTGCCACCAGGGGTTTTCCTCGAAATCGGTGTGGAACTTGCGCACGCCGTTGCGTACTCCGCTCGTCGCGCCCTGACCGTCGGCAGCATGGGCCGGGAATTCCGGGTCGTTCAGGTATGAGCTTTGGCGGGTTGACTTGCCGCGGCTTAGGGGGAGCGCTTTGGTCTGGGAGAGCGTGCTGGTGTTCCAGGCGGTTTGCAGCAGGTCTGGCCAGAAACGCGCCAGGCGCGTGTCCGTGACGGCATTGAACAGGCGCAGCAGCCTTTCGAAATCTGGCCCCTGGGCGTGATCGCGCCAGGTTATCTGCCCTTGAAAATTGCCCCCCAAACCACGCTCTGCGCGCTCCATGAAGGCGTTTTCCGAGCGGAAGGCGTAGTGATGTATCATCGCCGTCGCCAGCAGGTGTTCCTTGCGGACGGGGGCGTTGACATAAGCTTTGGCGCGCTCGGGAAAGTCCTCGTAATAGCGGCGCATATCCTCGCCCAGGACGTTGACGGTATGTATCTCGGCTTCGGCATAGGCGTTTGGACAGTGCCAGAAGGGGTAGTCTTCCTTCTCGCGGGGTTTTTCTCCGGTTAGGGCCTGCGCGCGGCAAACGAATTTGGTCAGCGGGTGGATCGCGTCCTCGCGCTGGGTGAAATTCTCCAGCACATACCCCGCGGGCGAGTATTTATGGCCGTTGGGGCCGAAGAATATCCAGTTGAACAGCACGCAATCGGTCTCGGCTGGGAAGCGGACCATGAACTGGGCAATGGTCTCGCCCGGCGGCAGGCGCAGGAATTCGTCGAGATCGAAGAAGCTAACCCATTGCGTCTGCGCCAGCCCATGCCGCAGAAAATGGTTGTACATCTGCGACTGCTGGCCCTGGTAGGGGTGGTAGCGGAAGGTGACGAAGGGGGTTGGTCCCTGGGTGAAGGGCAATACCTGGGCATAGAGCGCGGCCGGGTCGTCGTCGTTGCAATACAGATAGACGTGGTCGAACCCCAGCGCGCGGTAATAGTTCAGCCATTCGACGACATAGGGCGTCTCCCACCGGGCGCAGGCGCAGATCGCGTAGCGGTATTGTCGCGCGTCCTCGGGAGGGCGGGGCGGGGTCGTCGTGAAGGTATCCAGATGACGCAAAAAATCCTCCGCCAGGGCAGGCATCGCACACCACCAACGGCATAAGACTTTCTCCGCTCCCGGCTGATGTTCCTGGCGGCGAGTTTGGCCTAAAACCCTGTTGTGAACAACACCCCTTGCGGGGCGGTGTTATTTGGGTCATCAACATGAAGAGGTGTTCGAACGAGAGTGAGTTGCGGCCAATTTTGCCCGCTTCCCCGTTTGGCCCCGGAAATACCAACCTGGCCAGGACAAAATCTGGCCACCGAGATGAAGGACCGATGACCGCTCTGCCGACTAACTTTCTATTCTCTTGTTCGGCAATGGCGTGGCTCCGGTCCGTACCCCTTTTTTCACCCAAAAATCGTAGCGTCGCAGCCGTGAGAGCTCAAAACCCCTCATGGCGAATAGCCGACGCCGCGCATCGGAGCTCCCTTTTTTATGACCAAAAAATTATTAATCGACGCCAGCCACGCGGAA
>DAOMCN010000161.1:0-5508 GCA_035427885.1 Acidocella sp.
GAGCGCCTTGCGGTTCGGATCGCCGCCGGTTGGGCGGCGGATTTCGATGAATTCTTCAATCTCGGGATGCCAGACCGGCAGATACACCGCCGCCGAACCCCGGCGCAGACTGCCCTGGGAAATCGCCAGGGTGAGGCTGTCCATAACCCGAATAAAGGGCACGACTCCGGAGGTCTTGCCGTTCTTGCCGACCTTCTCGCCGATGGAGCGCAGATTACCCCAGTACGAGCCGATGCCGCCGCCCTTGGAGGCGAGCCAGACGTTCTCGTTCCACAGCCCGACAATGCCTTCCAGCGTGTCGTTGGCCTCATTGAGGAAGCAGGAAATCGGCAGGCCGCGATCCGTGCCGCCATTGGAGAGCACCGGCGTCGCGGGCATGAACCACATCTTCGAGATATAGTCGTAGAGGCGCTGCGCATGAGCGGCGTTGTCCCCGTAATAGGAGGCGACGCGGGCAAAAAGATCCTGGTAGCCCTCGCCGGGAAGCAGGTAGCGGTCATCGAGCGTGGCGCGACCAAAATCGGTCAGCAGCGCATCGCGCGAGCGGTCGATGTGCACCTGATGGCGCCCAGGCATCTGCACCCCGTCATCCAGCAAGACAGCCTCAGGTTTCGTCATCATGTTCATTTGCCGGTCCCAATTCGTAAACGCAGGTTACTATACAACATATAGTCATCGGTGATTGCAATCACTACTACATCTGTCGGAAGAGGATTTTTTTCTTGCTCCGATTCCCAGCCGAGTAAGACGCCAGGGGAACTGCCGATGTTCTTATTATGTTCCAAACTACACATTTTGCGCAACCCTGCCGACACGATTCATACCCATTACGACTCCGCGCCCGCCCGCTATGTCGGGGCAATGAGCGGACGTGTTTTTACCCATGAGGAAATCCTTCCCGTCATCCGTGGTGTCGCGCTGTGCATCCTGCTCGCCGCCCTGGACCAGACGATCATCGTCCCCGCCGTGCCGCGCATGGCGCATGATCTGGGCGGCGGCGGCCATATCGCCTGGATCGTCTCGGCGTATCTGCTCACCGGCACGGCGGCAACGCCGATTTTTGGCCGCCTCTCGGACATTTATGGCCGCAAACGGCTGATGCAACCGGCGTTGATCCTCTTCTGCCTCGCCTCGCTGGGCTGCGCGGAAGCGAGCGACTTCTGGCAGATGGTGCTGGGCCGCGCCGTACAGGGTATTGGCGGCGCAGGGTTGATGACCATCGCGCAAACCGCGATCTCGGACGTCGCCCCGCCGCGCGAGCGCGGGCGCTACCAGGTCTATATGAGCGGCATGTGGGGCATCGCCAGCATCGCCGGGCCGATGCTGGGCGGCGCGCTGACGGACGCGCTCTCCTGGCGAGTGATCTTCTGGATCAACCTGCCGCTCTGCGTGGTGGCCTATGTGTTGAGTAGCCGCGCCTTGCGCGTTCTGCCGCCGCATGCCGCGCGGGGCGAGAAAATCGATTTTCTGGGTGCCGCCCTGCTGGTGATGGCGATTACCCCCTGGCTCGTCCTCTGCGCCTCGGGCGGGCACGATTTTCCCTGGGCCTCGTACGCCACGCTGACGCTGATCCTGGCCGGGCTGTGCTTCACCGCGCTGACCGCCTGGCAGGAACGCCGCGCCATCGCGCCGATGCTGCCACTGCACCTCTTCACCAACGGCACGGTCCTGGGCGGAATGCTGCTCTCGGTCACCAACTCGCTCTGCACCTTCGGCGCTTCGCTGCTGCTGCCACTCTATTTCCAGTATATCCGCCATACCAGCGCGGCAGCCTCCGGCCTGTTCACCACGCCGTTCCTGCTAGCCTTCGTCGTCATGTCCTATACAGGTGGCAAACTTTCGCGCGTGCTCGGACGCACCAAGGCGGCGATGCTGGCCGCCCTCAGCCTGTGCCTGCTCGGGTTGCTCCTCCTGGCCAGCATGAGTGCGCGCACGCCATTGGCCCTGTGTGAACTCTACAGCGTGCTGCTCGGCGGTGGCATCGGCCTGGTGCAGCCCAATATCACTGTCGCCATCCAGAACGCAGCAGCGCGCCGCGATGTCGGCATCGCCACCGGCTGCATGCTGCTGTTCCGCGCCATCGGCGGTGCCTTCGGCGCGACGCTGGCGGGCGTGATGCTGCTCAACAGCGGCTTTCCCGCCGGTTTCGCCGCCTGCGCGGCAGTGGCGGCGGTGGCGGTGGGCATTGCCGCGCTGATGCGAGACGCCGAGCTACGCGCCTGAGCTTGCCTGACCGTCGCGCAGAATCGCCTGCGCCGCTGGACTGATCGCGCCTTTGTCATGCAGCACCAACCCCGGCATCACCCGCGCCGGGGCCTTGCTCCCCTTGCGGGCGGACAGGACCACCATCTTCGCCGCCACCCCGGCACGCGGCCAAAGCGGCAACAGCGTTACCCCGCCACATTGCGCTAGCACCAATGCCGCCGCCGCCCTGGCGAAGGAAGCGGCGGGCAAAACCAGCGTTATGCTCCCCTTAGGCCGCAACACACCAACAAGCGCCGCCACCCAGCGCTCCAGCCCCCCCTCCCCGTCCTCCTGATGCGCCAACGCGCGCCGCTCGTCCGCAGAGGCCGTGGACGCGGCCTCGAACCAGGGCGGATTGGTCATCACATGGTCAAAACTCCCCGGCGCGAAGGGCTGCGCGGTGGCGTCTCCCTGGACGCTGAACAGGTCCCCAAACCTGTTCCCGGCAAAATTCTCCGCCGCCAGCCGCGCCAGCGTGGCGTCGCGCTCCAGCCCGATTCCCACAACCCCTGGCACCCGCGCCGCCAGACAGAGCAGCGCCGCTCCCGCCCCGGTCCCCGCCTCCAAGACGCGCTCGCCCGCCCGTGCCGGGACGCTGGCGGCCAGCAGCACCGGCTCGAATCCCGTTCGATGACCGCTCCGCAGCTGCCGATAGCTGATTCTCCCGCCGAATAATCCGCCCAACGTGGTCTCTTCCATGCCCCGCGCCTTGACCCTTTTTTCTGTCCGCCCGATATGGTGCTACCGTAAACCCCGCAGGCAGGTTAGGCGCAACACATTGGATGGCACGACGTCTTTGACAGCAGACGCTCTCACCCGGCTCACAACGATGCTGGAACCCGAGATGAAGGCGACCAACCAGGCGATCATCGCCCGGATGGACAGCCCCGTCGTGCTGATCCCGCAACTCGCGGCGCATCTCGTCGCGGCGGGCGGCAAGCGCCTGCGTCCGCTGCTCACCCTCGCCTCCGCCCGGCTCTGCGGCTACGAGGGGGACCGCCAGGTCAGCCTCGCCGCCTGCGTCGAGTTCATCCACACCGCAACGCTGCTGCATGATGATGTCGTGGACGAATCCGTCCTGCGCCGCGGCTCGGCCAGCGCCAACGCTGTCTTTGGCAATAAAGCCTCCGTTCTGGTGGGAGACTTCCTCTTCGCTCGCGCCTTCCAGCTCATGGTTGGGGACGGCTCGCTCGAAGTCCTGCGCATCCTCTCCGCCGCCGCCGCCACCATCGCGGAGGGCGAGGTGCTGCAACTCACCACCCAGAACGACCTGGAAACCACTGAACAAAAATATTTCGAGGTCATCCGCGGCAAAACCGCCGCCCTCTTCGCCGCCGCCTGCGAAGTCGGCGGCGTTATTGCCAACCGCCCGGCCGAACAATGCGCCGCCCTGGCGCAATTTGGCCTCGACCTCGGCATGGCCTTCCAACTGGTGGACGACGCGCTGGACTACGCCGCCAACGAAGCCGAACTCGGCAAAACCGTCGGCGATGATTTCCGCGAAGGCAAGCTGACCTACCCGATCCTTGTCGCCATCGCCGCCGCTGACGCTACGGAACTGCAATTTTGGACCCGTACCGTCGGCGAAGGCGAGCAAACAGAGGAAGACCTCAGCCACGCCATGGCGCTGATCAAGAAACACGACGCCGTGGAGCGCAGCATCGCGCGCGCCAACGTCTTCATCGAATCCGCCTGCACCGCCCTGGAAACCTTCCCCCCCAGCCCCACGCGCGACACCCTCATCGATGTCGCGCGGCACACAACGGCACGGCGGTTTTAAGGGATCAGCCGAGCCACCGTCAGGATTCGGCGACCGTTCTCTCCGGGCATTTAGCAACGGATTCAGCCCAGGCGGCGACCGCTAGTGTCGCGCGATCCGCACCAAACGGCCCGACGATCTGCAACCCAAGCGGCAGCCCCGCGCTGGTCCAGCCCGATGGGATGGCGACCGCCGGAACGCCTGCGAATGTCCACGGCGCGCAGAACGAGGCATCGCCGGTCTCCTTCAGCCCACGCAGCGCCTGACCCATCGCGGGCAGGGTCACGATGGCATCGCAAGGCGCAATCCAATCGGCCAGACCAGCACGCAGCCTGGCCTGGAGCGCCACCGTGGCCTGGTAGCTCGACTCGCTCACCGCTATGCCCTCGCTCACCAGGTGCTTCAGCCGTTCGCTGGTCTTATCTGGGTAGCGCTCGACCAGCGGCGCGTAGATCCGGGCCGCCTCGTACGCCAACATCAGGTGCGCCGAATTCACGATCAGCGCCATGTCCTCGGGCAGATCGCGTTCAACCAACTCAGCCCCCGCAGCCGCGAATCGGTTCAGCGCGGCGTCGAAATTCTCGCGTTGCCCGTCCTCGGCGCGCATCCAGTAGCCTGTGCGCATCACCGCCAGGCGCGGCGGGCGAATCGCCGGGAAATACTGCGCCCACGCGGCCTCGCTCAGCACCGGCGCTGGGTCGCGCGCGACATAAAGCGCATGCGCGGCTGCCGCATCGGCGGCGCTGCGCGTGAAGAAGCCGACATGGTCCAACGCGCCCGCGAGCGGATGCACGCCATCGCGCGGTATCGCGCCAAAACTAGGTTTATAGCCGACCACGCCGTTATAGGCGGCGGGCCGGATGATCGAGCCTACGGTCTGCGTGCCAAAGGCCAGCGCAACGATACCCGCCGCGACGGCAGCCGCCGAACCGCTGGAGGAACCGCCCGGCGTATGGGCCGGGTTCCAGGGATTAACGGTGGGTCCTGGATGCCGCCAGGCGAATTCGGTGGTGACCGTCTTGCCAAACACCGTCCCGCCCAGCCGCTTGGTCTCGGCGACGATCCAGGCATCGTGCTCAGGCACCTGCCCGGCATAGATTGGAGAACCGTTGGCCGTCGGCATCCCCGCGGTCGCGATGATGTCCTTGACCCCGACCGGGATACCGGCGAGCGGGCCGTGCGCCTGGGGAACTGGCGCATCGGCCAGATAAGTGAAGGCATGCAGCCATTTCTCGATCGACCCGGCGCGCGCGCGCGCCGCACTCAAGGCCGCATCCCGTGGCATCGCGCCCGACTGGATATCCCATATCAACGACAACAACGAATTTTTCATCAGACTCCGCGTCCTCCAACTTGCCCACGAGATCCGCGCTAATCTCCCCGCTTGTACGGGGCCTCTTGGTAGAATTAACGCGGCTCGTTTTTGTTTCTGTGTGGGTGTAATCCCCCCGACACCGATATTGGGCCGTTCATTGTTGCAGGTCCAGGGCCATCTACAACATGTT
>DAOMCN010000162.1:0-5504 GCA_035427885.1 Acidocella sp.
GCCAAGCAGTGCCTGCTGCTGGGTCGCGGCGAGTGACGAGATCATCAGCCCGATTCCGGTGACCGAGAAAACGAATAACAGTAGCCCGAGGTAGAGCTGTAACAGCCCGCCGTAAAGCGGCACATTGAACCAGAACACAGCGGCCAGAATGATGACGCTCCCCTCAACCATCCCGATGATCAGGCCGGGAATGGATTTGCCGAGCAGAATATCGAGCGGGCGCATCGGCGTCACGAGGATCTGGTCAAACGTTCCCGCTTCGCGCTCGCGCGCCACCGAGAGGGCCACGACGAGCAGGGTCACCACCTGCGTCAGTAACGCCACGATGCCCGGAATGATGAACCAATGGGAGTTGAGATTTGGGTTGAACAACGCCCGTGGGTCGAGCTGCGCCAGGGGCGCTCGGCCACCATGCGCCGCCGCCCAACTCTGGCTGTAATTTGTGATGATTGCGTTGGCATAGCCGAGAATGAGCAGCGCCGTGTTGGAGTTGCGGCCATCGACGATGACCTGCACCGGGGCGGGCTGCCCGGTTAGCAGGTCGCGGCTGAAGCGTGGGTCGATAACCAGAGCCATTTCAACCTGCCGTGAATTGATCAGGGATTTTATCTCGTAGTCACTCTTCAGCGCCGCGACCTCTGTGAAGGCGGGTGAGCCGGTGAAATGCGCCACCAGGTCCTGCGCGGCGACGCTGCGGTCCTGGTCATAGACCGCGAAGCGCACGTGGTTGAGATCGAAACTCGCGGCATAGCCAAATATGAGCAACTGGATCAGCGGCGGCCCGACCAGCACCATGCGGCTTTTGCCGTCGCGCAGAATGGCGAGGAATTCCTTGATGATGAGGGCGAGAACGCGGCGCAGCATGGCTCAATCCAACCGTTTACGCGCGGCCATCCGCGCCGCGCCAAGAAAGAAGATCGCCATCCCCAGCAGGGCCAGGAGATTTGGCCACAGGACCGACCAGACCGTCCCCGCGAGGAACAGGCTTTGCAGAATGGACACGAAATACCGCGCCGCGACGATATGGGTGATCACCTGGATCGGCGCGGGCATGCTGCCGATATCGAAGATAAAGCCAGAGAGGATGAAGGCGGGCAGGAAGGTCGTGATAATTGCAATCTGTCCGGCAACGAACTGGTTTTTCGCTAAGGTCGAGATCAGCAGCCCCATGCCCAGCGAGGCCAGCATGAACAGGCTGGCGGCCAATGCGAGCACCAGCAGCGAGCCGTAAAGCGGTACACCGAAGAGAAACACGGCGATGGTTACGGATACCGCCATGCCGCCCATGCCGAGCAGGAAATAGGGCGCCACCTTGGAGATCAGGATTTCGTGCATGCTGACCGGCGTTACCATCAGCGCCTCCATTGTGCCGCGCTCCCACTCGCGCGCGATCACCAAGGCGGTTAACAGCGCACCGGTCAGGGTCATGATCACGGCGATCAGCCCGGGGACCAGATAATTGCGGCTGCTGACCGCCGGGTTGAACCAGATGCGCGGCTCGACATTGATCGGCAGCTCCGCTGCGATACCCGACGATCCGGCCCGTGGCGCGATCCAGCCCGCCCAGCTTTGTTGCACATAGTTTTCGATGAGGCGGGCGTTGTTGGCGTTGATACCATCGACATAGACGCCGATATCCGGGGCCTGCCCGGCGGCAACGCGGCGCGCGAAATCGCTGCGCAGCCAGACGAACCCGTCGATCGTCTCGCGCGAGAGGGCGGTTTGAGCGGCGGCGGCGTTCTGAAAATACTGCGGCGCGAAATAGGGAGAGTTGGAGAACTGCGCGGTGAAGCTCGCGGCGGCGGCGCTGGGCTGCTCGACGACAACGCCTAGCGCCACGTGTTTGGCGTCGAGCGAGACGCCGTAGCCAAACAGCAGCAGCAGCAAGGCGGGAAGCAGAAATGCAATGGCGATGGAGGAGGGGTCACGCCGGATTTGCAGGCTCTCCTTGCGGATCAACCCGCGCAGGCGAATCAACATTCCGGCTTTCATGCCACCCTCCTTTGCGCGACGCTACGCGCGCTATCCGCCTCGATCAGCGCCACGAAGGCGTCTTCCATGCTCGGTTCGGGATGGGTCTCATCCCGGCAGGCGGCTTTGAGGGATTCCGAGGTACCTTGCGCCAAAATCCGCCCCTGGCCCATAATCACCAACCGGTCGCAATACTCGGCCTCGTCCATGAAATGCGTGGTGACCAGAACGGTCACGCCGGAATCGGCAAGGGCGTTGATGCGCTGCCAGAATTCGCGTCGCGCCAGCGGGTCCACGCCGGAGGTCGGCTCGTCGAGAAACAGCACATCCGGTTCGTGCATCAGCGCGCAGGCCAGCGCCATGCGTTGCTTGAAGCCAAGCGGCAGGTCGCGGCTGGTGGCGTCGCGCATTGGGGCCAGCTCAAATTCCCGCAGCGCCCAGTCGATCCGTGTGTTACGTCTGGCGCCGGTAAGCCCGTAAGCGGCGCTGAAGAAGCGCAGGTTCTGCACCACCGAGAGATCGCCATAGAGCGAGAATTTTTGCGCCATATAGCCCAGCCGTCCGCGCGCCGTGGCGGCGGCGTGGCTCAGGTCGAAGCCATCGACCCGCAAGGTCCCCGAGGTGGCGGGCAGCAACCCGCACAGCATGCGAAAGGTAGTGGATTTACCCGCGCCATTGGCCCCGAGGAGGCCGAAAATCTCGCCGCGCGCCACATGGAAGCTGATGTTGTCCACGGCGCGGAAATCGCCAAAACGCTTCACCAGATGTCCAACCTGAATCACGGTTTCAGCCTGTGTCGTCTGGGGCGCTGCCTGGGGCTTTTCGCGTGCTGGGGGCAACGCTGCGGCCGCAGAGGGCGCGGCTGCCGCCTTGGCCCGTAGCAGATCCACGAACCGATCCTCGAAACGCGGTGGCACGGGCGTTATGGTGGAGTCCGTGAACCCGGCCTGCGCAAGGATACCCGTTTCCACCCCGGGCCGCAGCACAAGCCGCACGGCCTCGCCTTGGATGATCGCATCGGTGACGCCGGGCAGGCGCGATAACGTAGCCTGGAGGGCGCGTTTTGGGGTGTCGGGCGCGCGCACCCAAAAGCTGCGCCCGGCCATCGCTTCGGTAAATTTGGACGGCTTGCCCGCGCCGATCAGCTTGCCCTCATGCAGCAGCAGCACCTCGTCGCAGCGCTCGGCCTCGTCGAGATAGGCGGTCGATAGCAGTACGCTCATGCCCTGGCCGCGCACCAGATGATCGACAATTGCCCAGAGTTCGCGCCGCGAGACAGGATCAACCCCGACGGTCGGTTCGTCGAGCAGAAGCAGGCGCGGCGGTTGGATCAACGTGCAGGCAAGGCCGAGCTTCTGTTTCATTCCCCCGGAGAGCTTGCCCGCGAGCCGCGTTGTAAATGCCGCCAGCCCGGTCATGTGCAGCAGCTCCGCATAGCGTGCCGCCCGCGCCGATCCGGGTACCCCTTGCAGATCCCCATAGAGGTCGAGATTTTCTTGCACGGTGAGGTCTTCATAAAGCCCGAAACGTTGAGGCATGTAGGCGATCATGCCCTGCACCTTGAGCGGATCGGCAGCGACATCGGTGCCGAACACGCGGATCGTGCCAGCGTCCGCGCGCAACAATCCAGCGACGAGGCGCATCAACGTGGTCTTGCCCGCGCCGTCTGGGCCGATTAGCCCGATGACCAGCCCCGGCGCGGTGGTGGCGCTGACAGCGTCGAGCGCGACCACGACGCGCTTGCCGACGGTAAAGCGCCGCGTGAGACGTTCCAGAACCAGCGGCGCAACGTCAGTTCCCGGCGGCATCGCCGCCACATACGGCCGGGCCGCGCGGCGCATTGGCCGCTGCGGTGTGGGTCAGATTGAGCGTCACCGTCGCGGGCATGCCCAGGCGGAGTTGGTTATCCGAGGCGCAGACATAGATGCGCAGCTGGTACACCAGCTCGGCACGCAGATCCGGCGTCTCGACATTCTTCGGCGTAAACTCCGCCGTAGGCGAGAGATAGCCGACCCAGCCGTGGTAAATTTTGCCCGGATAGGAATCCGTGGTGATGTCCGCCGCCATGCCGGGGGTGATTTTACCCAGCGCATCCTCCGGCACATAGGCGCGCACCCAGAGCGGATTGGTTAGCGCAATCGTATAAACCGGCGTCTGCGGCGAGGCCATGTCGCCCGGTTCGAGAATTCGCTCCTCGACAACGCCGTCGGCTGGCGCATAGAGCTTTGTGTCCTGCGCTTCGACGGCGGCGAGCGCGGCCTGCGCCTTCGCGGCATCATAGGCGGCTTGTGCAGCGGCAATGTCCTCCTTGCGCGGGCCTTTCACCGCGAGAAGATAGGCTTGCCGGGCGGCTTCGTAATTCTGTTTGGCATTTTCATAGGCCGTCTTGGCATCATCGCGCTGCCGCCGGCTGGCGGCGTTGGTCAATACCAAAGCAGCATAGCGCTGATAATTCGTGGCGTTGTTCTGATATACCGGCGCCAGCGCGTCCATCTGGGCTTTTGCCTGGACAATCTGTTCCGGGCGCGAGCCCGCCAGCAGCGCCGCCAGAACCTGCTTCCGGTTCAATGCCTGCGCCCGCGCCGCCGCCAGGGACGCCGCGTAGCGCTGGTCGTCCATCAGCGCGATCAACTCGCCCTTGTGAACCTGATCCCCTTCCTGCACCAACAACTTCGTGACGAAGCCGTTATCATTGAACGCCGCCTGGACCTCGCGGATATCCACATTGCCGTACAGAGTTAGCTGATCTGTCCTTGCGTTGCCGCGCAGAAAATAAAATACCACCGCGCTGATCAGCAACAGGACAGTAATTGCGGCAAGAACAATGCGAGTGCGTTTGGGCATGAGATCTATGGTCCGCCATATGTTTTTGTAAAATATTGGCCGGTATCACCAAGCAGGTTAGGCCGCCGTCAGCCATCTGGCAACGTCGCTGGGCGGGGCAGGCCGTTCGACTGAACGACCTGGCCGTCGATCGCGATACCCGGCGTAGAGACCACGCCTGCGAATACGGCGATTAACCAAAGGGTCAACACCTTGCACAAATCGAGCATTTGTCGCGTACCTATTGCTCCAGCCAGCGCTCCAGGTACAGCCGATCGATGACCCAGCCCGTGAGGAGGGCAACTGCCAGCCAGAACCCGAGATAGGTCAGCCCCATTTTTCATCTGGCAAGCGCGAACAGCTCCCCGGCCGAAACGAAGCCGACAAACGGCTGCGCCGCCGAACAGGAACAGAACGGGGTGAAAATGCCAAGGTTGGCGGCAGCGATATTTCCCACGCCCTCGCGCTTACCCGCCAGGAAGGCGCGAGGGCGTTCGGACGAGGAGGAGCTGCGCACGATGTCCATGCCAAACACCACCAGCGCCAGCGACACCTTAGGCATGTCGAAAAAGCTCGGGGCTTCATCGAGATGTCCGCCATGCGCAACAGGTAAACGGGTGACGGTCCAGGTGGAGAACGACGCGAGATGTCAATAAATCACAAACCACAGGACGAGCGCGAAAACCGTAACGCCCACCGGCTCGGGCATG
>DAOMCN010000163.1:0-4018 GCA_035427885.1 Acidocella sp.
CTGGATTTCATGCACGGCTTCATATGCGATGAGCTTTTCGAGGATTGCAGCCGAGGTCTGCCAGTCGATTCTGCGCAACGTCAGAAAGCCACGGTTAAACCAGGACGAGAAGAGATGCCGCATATCCGCGTCCAGCAATTTCAGCGCCGGGCGGGTCGCAAAATGCGCCTGTAGCTCCTTGCGCAGGGCAACCAGCGCCGGGGTGCCGCCGGGCGCCATATTGATGCGGCGCAGCAATTCTTGCAGCGGCGGCTCAGCGTGCTGGGCGAGGAGTGCGGCGGCGGCGGCTGAAGGGGCAGCCAGATAAGCCTTGGCTGCCGCCTCCAGGGCTTTGAGGTCTGGCTGAAAATACTCCGCGAAATCGTTAAGCAACTCAACGCGCTGATCGGATGTCAGCCCCGCGAGTACATCGAGCAACTCGCCCGCGACGGCAGCCCCCGAGGCTTCGCCGCGTTCAGATAAAAGGGAAGCCGCGAGCAGTTTGGCCCGCTCCTGCGGGGCGATATTGGCTGCGGGTATGGGAGCGAAACGCCGCCCGCGCTCGGCGACGGTCGCCCAAAGCCGCTCCAACCAGGGGCGCGCGCTACGGATGTGGCCAAACAGGGCCATGGAGGCGGTTTCGTTGTTTTGATTGTCCGGGCCGGTCAACAAGCGCATCCCCTTATCGGTTTTTTTCTGAATATTACACAAAATGCCTATTTTCAAGGTAAATTGTATTTTGCATCGCAGTATGATGGAGAATAGAAATATTCTATGGCGGAAAAGCGAGAGGGTATGCAAATCCACTATAACTGGATTAGCCTGCTCCAAAGTCCCCCAAACATGGGATGACGCTTTGAAAAAAGGGAGTAAGCGGATATTGGGCGAATTACCGCATTTGGAGACGGACGTCCGGACGGCTTACGCCGAACCGGAGCGGGAGAATGGCGAGACCATCGCCAGCCAGATCCGCTCCAGCCTCGCCGATGCCATTACCTCAGGTCGTATGGCACCGGGAACGGAGATCGACGAACAAGAGATCGCGCAACGGTTCAAAGCCTCGCGCACGCCCGTCCGCGAGGCTTTGCGCGAGTTGGCTTCTTCGGGGCTTGTTATCATCGAACCGCGGCGTGGCGTGCGGGTTGTCGAGATGACGATGAACCGGATCGGCGAAATGTTTGAAGTGATGGCGGAGATTGAAGCCGTTTGTGTGCGTATGGCAACGCATCGGATGACGACGCTCGAGCGTTTGGCGTTAAACCGCCTGCACGTTGATTCATACCCCCTGGTTCAGGCCGGAGACGTTGACCGATACGACGCGTTGAACAAGCGCTTCCATGCGCAGATCTATCAGGCCACGCACAATACGTTCTTGAGCGAACACGCAGCCGCGTTGCGGGTTCGCCTGGGACCGTTCCGCAGGGCGCAGTTCCGCGGCAATCGGCGGCTGGTGTTGTCGTTCGAGGAGCATTCGCGCATTCTTGAAAGTATTTTTTCGGGGGATGGCGAGGCGGCTGCGAAATCAATGCGCGCGCACATCATGCTGGCAAGCGCCGTCTATGTCTCATACGCGCAGGACCAGCTGGCGTCATCCGATACGGCGCTCTGAACGCGCCGTATCGGGGGCGGGGTTGGTTCAGGCGATGGCCGCGCGCAGCCTACGGCGCAGATCCAACATCGCCAAGGCCCAAAGTGCCAGCCCGCACAGAGCCAGGGCGCTGCCAACCCAGCCGGCGGATTGCCAGCCATAACCCGCGCCGATGGCCATCCCCGCCAGCCAAGGGCCAAGGGCGTTGGCGGTGTTGAAGGCGCTGTGGTTAAGGGCGGCGGCCAATGTCTGCGCCTCTTCCGCCACGTCCATCAACCGCGCCTGGAGGGGCGTCGCCAGCCCGCCGCCGCCGCCGATGAGCAGCACCGCCAGCGCCATCGACCAGAGCGCGTGCGTTGCAAACGGGTAGAGGGCCAGCGCCGTCGCCGCCCAGACCAGGACAACGGCGATGGTCGGCATCAACGCCCTGTCCGCGAACCAGGCGCTGACCAGATTACCCACTGTCAGGCCAACACCGAAAATACCCAGCATGATCGGCAGGGCGACCTGGGGGGCGTGGGTGACATTGAGCAGTGTTGAGGCGAGATAGGTATACACCGCGAACATGCCGCCAAAACCGATCGCGCCTATGCCAAGGGTGAGCCAGACCTGGCGGCGTTTCAGCACGGCAAGCTCGCGCAGCGGGTTGGGCGCCTCTCCCGATGTGCGCACGCCCGCGGGAACCAGGAAATAAACCAGGAGCGCGGTCCCCAAAGCCAACGCCGCCACCAGCGCAAAGGCCCAGCGCCAGCCGACGAGCTGGCCGATCACGTTGGCGAGCGGCACCCCGATGATCGTGGCGATCGTCAGCCCCAGCAGCACGCGCGCGATGGCCTGCGCACGTCGCGCCGGGGGGACCAAGGACGCCGCGACCAGCGATGCAACGCCAAAATAAGCGCCATGGGGCAGGCCCGCGAGAAACCGGAAGGCCAGCATCCAGTGATAATCCGGGGCAAAGGCCGACAATCCGTTCGCCACCGCGAAGAAGACCATCAGCCCAACCAGCACCAGACGGCGCGGCAGGCGCGCGACAAGAACCGCGAAAACTGGGGCGCCAACCACCACGCCAAGCGCGTAGGCGCTGATCACATGCCCCGCCTGCGGCGCGGTGATCCCCAAACTCGATGAAAAATAGGGCAGAAGACCCATTGTCCCGAACTCGGTCGTGCCAATTGCAAAACCGCCCATCGCAAGCGCAAGGAGCGCCCACGAACGATGGCCGCCACGCTCCGATGGAGCGATTTGAGTAAGCGCCACGATTGTAATCTCCTCGAATGATAGGGAATCGGTATTTCCGCCACCTTTGCCACCGCAAGAGTGGGGACGCCATGCACATTATTCAAATAGAGATCGCGCTTACCCGTCGTCAGATCCTGGCGCGGCGCCCCTGCGGGGGATCTGGACTATGCTGGAGGCTGCTGAGCCACGCAATCTAGGCGATAGGCGCCATCCGGGGCTTTGCGGACGCCGTGGATGTCTGTCTCGAAGCCGGGGAAGCGGCGGTCCCAGGATTGGGCGAAACGCAGGTAGTGCGTGATCGCGGGCAGGGTGACGCGCTCGCCTGGGAAGATCAGCGGAATGCCTGGCGGGTAGGGCACCACCATGCGCGCCAGGATGCGCCCCTCCAGATGGTCCAGATCCACCTGCTCGACGCGATGGCCGACCAGGGCGGCATGGGCCATTTGCGGCGTCATCGCGATCTCGGGCAGTTCGTCGAACATCGCGTTCTGCAAGGCTAACACATCGCCCTGCTGGTATGCCGCGTGCTGGGCGGCGCACAGATCGGCCAGGCCCATGCGCTCATAATGTTCGGGCGCGGCGCGCACCAGATCTGGCAGGACGTCGGCCAATGGCGTGTTCGCCTGGTAATGGGCGCGGAAGGCCAGAAGCTCGGTGATCAGGTTGCTCCATTTGCCCCGCGTGACGCCCAATGTGAACAGAATCAAGAAATGGTAAATGCCGATTTTCTCAACGACGATGCCGCGCGACCAGAGGAATTTAGCGACGATGGGGGCCGGGATGCCCGGCGCTTCGGGGTGGTCCGGGTCCAGGCCAGGGCAGAGGATTGTCACCTTCATCGGGTCGAGCAGGGTGAAAGTCTCGGTGATGTCGGCGAAGCCGTGCCAGGTGTCGCCGGGTTTCAGGGTCCAGCCTTCCTGCTCCAGACCGGCGTTCGCCGGTTCCCACAGGCGGAACCACCAATCTCCCAGTTGCGCGGATTCAGCGCCCAGGCGGGCGATCCCGGCGCGGAAATCCGCCGCTTCGCGCAGAGTTTCATCCACCAGATTGCGCCCGGCGGGGCCGCGCATCATGCGCGCCGCGACATCGCAGGAGGCGATGAACCCGTACCAGGGCGAGGTGCTGGAATGCATCATGAAGGCTTCGTTGAAACGGTCCGGGTCGAGGCGGCGCCCGGTGCCTTCCTTCACGTGGATCATCGAGGCCTGGGAG
>DAOMCN010000163.1:4028-5414 GCA_035427885.1 Acidocella sp.
AGGCCTTCGCCCTTTTCAACGCCATGCTGGAACGGGTGCGCATGGAGGTCATCGAGTCCCTCTCCAAGCTCCATGTGAGCACCGAGACCGACCTCGCTGCCCTGGGAGAAGGCGGCCAGGACCTTGTGGGTCGATTGGGTCGAGAACACCAGCGGCGGGACCGGGCCGGCGTCGTCGCTCATGGCGTAAAATCCACGGTAGAATTCGTGGAAACGCGCCTGAGCGAGCCAGGCTTCGTCGAAATGGATCGCGTCGGTAATCGGCGCCAGAGCGGCTTTGACCTCGCCGGTATTGGTGCATAGGCCGTCATAGGTCGAGTTCGTGATCGTCGCGACGCGCAGGCGCGTACCGGGCGGCAGGCGGGTGGCAAGGGCCTGTGCGTCGAACTGAGCGCGCGGGATCGGGCCGATGATGCCGTAGGCGTTGCGGCTGGGGCGCAGGTAGAGCGGGTTCGCCCCGGTCATAATCAGCGCGTGGACCAGGGATTTATGGCAGTTGCGATCCACCAGAACGTAGTCTCCCGGGCCGACGAGGCCGGACCAGACGATTTTATTCGCGCTCGAGGTGCCGTTGGTCACGAAGTAGCTGGTGTCCGCGCCAAAGCTCTGCGCCGCCTCGCGCTCGGCCTCGCGCACAGGACCGGCGTGGTCCAGCAGGGAGCCAAGTTCTGGGACCGAGACGGAAAGATCCGCGCGCAGGGCGGCCTCGCCGAAAAAACGGTGGAAAGCCTGGCCGACGGGCGAGCGCATGAAAGCGACGCCGCCTCCGTGGCCGGGCGTGTGCCAGGAGTATTTGGCCGCGTCCGTGTAGCTGACCAGGGCTTTGAAGAACGGCGGCAGCATCGCGTCCAGGTAGCGATGGATCGCGCTGGAGACGTAACCGGCGATGAAGCTGGGCGTATCCTCGTGGAGGTAGAGATAGCCGTCGATCCGGCGCATCAGGCTGGTCGGCAGGTCTTCTTGCATGCGCTGTTCGCCGTAGAGGAAAACCGGCAGGTCCGGGGCGCGGGCCAGGGCAAGGTCGAGCAGCGTGCTCAGCGCGTCGATCAGCGCGTCGCGGGTGGAAAAGCCGTCTATGGCGATCAGCACGGCGGAGAGGCCTGTGTAGAGCACCCTCCCCGCGCTCGCGTCGGAGATGGTGATCCCGGTCAGGACGCGATGGTTGCGCGCCTCGAAGGCGGCAACCAACTCGGCCACGACGCGGCCAACGGGGCTTGGCGCACCGAAAGAGTCGTCGATGACGGCGATCGGATAATCGGTGAGCTCTCTCATGATGCGAAAACCAACTCCATCAGCGTTAGGGTTTCAGGAAGGCGAGGAAATGTTGCTCGGCCTTGCGGAAGGCAAAGATAAGGCTGAACGATACGCAAAGATAAATCAATGCCAC
>DAOMCN010000164.1:0-5386 GCA_035427885.1 Acidocella sp.
AGAATTTCCTCTTTCGGCAATCCTGTCCGGCCATATGCCTCAGGTCAAAAAACAGGCTACAAGCGCCAAGCCCCTATGGAAAAAATGTTGCCCATGCCCCTGATCCTCGCCAGCGCCTCCCCGGCGCGCCAGAGCCTTTTGCGTCAGGCCGGACTGACATGTCGGGCGGTCCCGGCGGCGGTGGATGAAGCCGCGCTGAAGCGTGATTTCGCGGGTGACGCCCCCTCCCTGGCCCAGCACCTCGCCGCCGCCAAAGCCGCCGAGGTCGCCGCCCGCAACCCGCACGCCCTGGTCATCGGTGCGGACCAACTCCTCGTGTGCGACGGCGAGAGCTTCGATAAGCCCGAATCCCTCGCCCACGCCGCCGTACAGTTGCGACGCCTGAGCGGGCGCAAGCACCATCTGATTACCGCCGTTTGTGTGTACCAGGGCGCGCAAGAACTCTGGTCCAATCTGGCCCAGGCAAAGCTGACCCTGCGCCCGCTCTCGGACGATTTCATTGCGCATTACCTAAGCCTTGAGGGCGAAGCCATCCTCGGCTGCGTCGGCGCATACCGCCTGGAAGGCCTGGGCGCGCAGCTCTTTACCCAGCTCGAGGGCGATTTCTTCACGATTCTGGGGCTGAATCTGCTGCCTCTGCTGGGTTATCTGCGCGCAACCGGCGTCTTGGCGTCGTAGCCTGTGCCAACGCGTCGTCGAGCAGGCGGTGCATCTCGGCCACCGTCTGCGGGTCGAGCTTGCGCAGCTCGCGGGCAATGCGATTGCCAAGCGCCGTCTGCGCCGCGCTCAGCCCCGCGGTATTGAGCTTGAGCCGAGGCTTCGAGAGCCGGGCTAGCGCGATCAACTCATCCGCATCGTCCCAGATCAGCCCGAAATACGCGCAAATCTGGTGGATCAACCCAGCGGATGGCGCGCCCCGCCGCCCATGCTCCAGTGCCGAGAGATAAGCGGGCGAAACCTCGAGCGCGCGCGCCATCTCCTGCTGCGAAATCCCCCGCGCCGCGCGCAGCACGCGCAATTTTTCGCCGAACGGCGTCATCGGACGCGCCGGAGCAAAATCCGCACCGAACCGGTATTGGCCGCGTGCGGATGGGCGATGGCGAGAATCAAAGGCCGCAGACCCGGCGTGTTGAGCCAATGCGGCAGCTCATGCGCCAGGATTTCCCCCTTGCCGGTGATGATCTCGATACACCGCAAATGCGCGCCATACGCCCGCTCGATGAAATGCGAGACCTCATGATGTGCCCTGGCCGCAGTATGCCCGTGCAGATCGAGTCTCTGCTCGGCGCGGATTTTGCCAGAGGCGAATTTCTTCCAGGTCGATTTATCAAGCCCAGCTGGAATGGCCTCAAGGCTGACCGGCCTGTGCGCGGCGCGCACCTTGGGCACCTGCACAGGCGCCGCAACCTCAGCCCCCACCTGCGCCGCCGGAACCGGCATCTGCGGCTCGACCGGCAGTCGCGCCCGCCCCGGCATCAGCCGATTCAGCGTCTGACTATACGCCGCCCAGAGCTTGATGTCCGCCTCGGATAGCCCCCTACGCTGCGCCATCAACAATCAGCACATGCAACCGCCTCGGCCCATGCGCCCCGAGTTCCAGCGTCTGCTCAATATCCGCCGAACGTGACGGCCCGGTGATGAGCATGACATTGCGCGGCATCGCCCCTTGCGCGCGCAGCAGGTCGAACGCCTCCTCATAGCAGCCAAAAATCCGCACCGCCTCGATCAACACAATGGCGTTATCGGGCAGCAGATTATTGGACGTCGGTCGCGTCGGCCCGGAGGGCATCAGCAGCGTCCCGGTCTCGGCAATCCCAGCAAAAGCCTGGGTCAGACAAACCTCGTCGCTGGGCAGCGTGGTGCCAAAGCGCAGCCGTAGCTGAGCCGCGTGTTCGAACGGAATACTTTGCAACAGCGGATGTAGCGAGACGGCGAGGGCAGGGGGCAAATTCTGCTCCGCCAGGTACGCGGCAATCGCGCCGGGCACCTCATCCAACCTGCCGAGTCGCGCAACGGTGCCGAACTCGCGCTCAATAAACTGCGCAAACAGCGTAACCCGCTCCTCCAGCGGCAACATGCCGCGCGCGGGTACGATCTGCCTGGGATGCGCCGCCAGCCTCCCTGCCAGCATCGCCTTCTGATCGGCTGGCAACGCACCGCGTTTCAACCCGCGCCGGATCGCACCCAGAATAGAGTCGCGGCTCATTTACGTGCCTCCCGCTGCCGCGCCGCATACTGGGCGAAGAACGTATCCCCCTGCGGCGCCGGAAAATCCCGTGTCCTGGTCCATGCGCCGACGAACGGCAACCGGCCAAAATGCCCCCGCCCGCGCCCCAGCCAGCCCAGGCTGACCGCCGCCGCCCGCGTCGCCAGCCGGTACAGCGTCGGCCGCCGCGCGAAATACGCCCAGAGCCCAAGCCCGTAGCGCGCGAGCGGCGGCGTCAGATGCCGCTCAAACTCGCGCTCGCGCCAATGGCGCATCAGATTCGGCAACGGGATCTTCACCGGACACACGCTCTCGCACTTGCCGCAGAACGTGCTGGCATTGGGCAGTGCTGCCGCATTCTCGACCCCCACCAGCATCGGCGTCAGCACCGAGCCCATCGGTCCCGGATAGACCGAGTCATACGCATGTCCGCCGATCGCCGTATAAACCGGGCAATGGTTCATGCACGCGGCGCAGCGGATACAGCGCAACATGTCCTGAAACTCTGTCCCCACCATGCCTGAACGCCCATTATCAAGCAGCACGACATGATATTCATGCGGCCCATCGGGGTCCTCGGCCCGCCTCGGCCCGGTTGAGAAGGTCGTATAGACAGACATCTCCTGCCCGGTAGCCGAACGCGCCAGCAGCCGCAGCAGCGTCAGCGTATCCTCGATCGTGGGCACCACCTTCTCGATGCCCGTCAGCACGATATGCACCCGCGGCAGCGTCTGGGTCAGATCACCATTGCCCTCATTGGTAACGATGACAGAGGACCCGGTCTCGGCAATCAGAAAATTGGCCCCCGTGATCCCGACGTCGGCAGCGAGGAATTTTTCCCGCAGCTTGCCGCGCGCCTCGGTCAGAATATCCCTCCGCTCGCGGAACACCCGGTCCTTGGGCAGGTCGGTATGCGATTTGCGGAAACTCTCCTCCCACTGCGCGCGCCCCAGATGTAGCGCGGGCGCGATGATGTGGCTAGGTCCTTCCTCGCGCAGCTGCAGGATATACTCGCCGAGATCGGTCTCCACCGGCGTTACCGCATGGGCGGCGAGGTATTCATTGAGCCCAATCTCCTCGCTCACCATGGATTTCCCCTTGGTGACGGTCTTTGCTCCCGCCTTGCGGCAAATGCTGAGAATCTCCTGTCGCGCCTCTTCCGCGGTGGCGCACCAATGAACCACGCCCCCGGATGCCTCGACCGCCGCCGCATAGGTCTCCAGATAGAAATCCAGATTAGCGATGGCGTGGTTGCGGATCTCCTTGCCCGCCTCGCGCAGCGCCTCGAACTCGGGCAGCCGCGCCACCGCCGCCGTGCGCCGCGCAACAAAATGCGGCCCCGCCCGGTGCATGGCCTGTTGCAGCCCGGCATCCGCCATCGCCCGCTTCGCGTTTTCCTGAAATGCCCCGTTGTTTTGCACAGACCCTACTCCATTCGCGCCCGATATTGAGTCAGATTGCCTCGTCGGTCCAGACCGTAAACCGTTCCAGGGTATTGGCTCCGAATGAGTTACTGATGGCGACATCCGTGGCATCGCGCCCGCGCGCGATCAACACCCGCCCCTGGCGCGGCACATTATTGCGTGGATCGAACATATGCCAAGCTCCGCCAAGATACGCCTTGAACCACCCGGCAAAATCCCCCGGCGCCGTGGTTGGCGGCTGGCCGATATCGCTCAAGTATCCGGTGCAATAGCGCGCCGGAATATTGAGGCACCGACAAAGGGCGACCGCGAGATGCGCATAATCGCGGCACACGCCAACCCCCTCCTGGAACGTCTGCAGTGCCGTGCGCGTGGCCCGCGCCTTCATATAGTCGAAGGTGATATGCCTATGAACAAAGTCGCAAACCGCCTGCACCCGCGTCCAGCCCAGCGGCGTATGGCCAAACAGCGCCCAAGCGGCCTCGGAAAGCTCGTCGGTCTCGCAATAGCGGCTGCCGAGCAGGAACATGAGCACCTCGTCGGGCAACTCCTCGATCGTATGCTGGCGCGCCTGATACGCCACGGGATCGTGCAACCCGGCATCCTGGACCACCGCCTTGCAGGCGATGACCATCCGCCCCGCGGGTGCTGTGAGCCGTATGCAGCGATTGCCAAATTTATCGCGGTAGTTGCGCAGCGGCACTGCGGGCAAGGTGGTCATAACGTCGGGGACAAGGATATCACCCGCCCGGCTTTCGTGGATGTTGAGCATCAGCAACATCGGAGTCGGCTGCGGGAACTGGTAGACCAACTCATAGCCAACAGCGATTTTCAAGACAAAATTCCCCTTCCGGCCATTCTGGCCGCAAGCTCCCTCATACAGCAAAGCCGCGCCGGGAAATCCCTTTAATTCGATTTTAATACTCTTTTATAATGAATGGCGCACAACGCCCAGGTTCACCCCCCAGGCGGCGCCTTAAAGAAAGCGGCGGCGGCGTCGCGATGCGCCTGTTTGGCGCTTATCGCCTGTTTTACCCTGGAAATCTCAGCCTCCAGGTCACAGATATAGGCATCTAGCTCCGCCACGCCGAGCAGGTCGAGCGGCGGGGGGGAGAGCAACTTTTTGCTCGGACGGGGCAGGTCGTCGTCTGGATTTGTCATAGGACCATCTTGACCGAAGGGTGGCGCGCGCTCCATACCCCGCGCAAGATGATCTTGTGAACAGCAAGTGAACGTTTGTGTCCGCTCCGGGCGGATAAGCCCGTGACGCTAAAAGGTATTTGAATCATGTCGCTACCCCTGATGCCCAAAGCTACCGCAGTCTGGCTGATTGACAAGACCGCGTTGACCTTCGAGCAGATTGCCGATTTCTGCGGGATGCACCCGCTGGAGATCCAGGCCATCGCCGATGGCGAGGTGGCGCAAGGTATCAACGGTTACGACCCGGTGGCCAACAAGCAGGTCACCGCCGAGGACATCAAGCGCTGCGAGGCCAACCCGGCCCTGCGCCTGAAACTCCTCGCCGCCGCCGATCCACACCCGAAAAAGGGCAAAGGCGGACGCTACACCCCGGTTGCCAAGCGCAACGACCGCCCGGACGCGATCGCTTATTTGCTGCGCAGCTACCCGCATCTGACAGACGCGCAGATCGTAAAGCTCCTGGGGACAACCAAGGACACCATCCAGAAAATCCGCGATCGTTCGCACTGGAACAGCAGCAACATCAAGCCGCGCGACCCGGTGATCCTCGGCCTGT
>DAOMCN010000165.1:0-5370 GCA_035427885.1 Acidocella sp.
GAAGCACCCAGCATCGCCGATGCCCCGCATGCACGCCACCCCGCCACCTGCCGGGGCGAGGTCGTCTTCGAAGGAGTTGGTTTTGGCTATAGCCCCGAAAATCCGGTGCTGCAGGATATCAGCTTCGCCCTGATACCCGGCCGTACCGTGGCGCTGGTGGGGGCGACGGGGTCGGGTAAAACCAGTATCAGCAACCTGATCCCGCGCTTCTACGACCCCGCGCAGGGCCGCATCACCCTCGATGGTCATGATCTGCGCGATCTGCCGCTGGAATGGCTGCGTCGGCAGATCGGGCTGGTGTTGCAGGAGCCGGTGCTGTTTCAGGCTACCATCTGGGAGAACATCGCCTATGCGCGGGCCGGAGCGGGGCGGGCCGAGGCGGCGGCGGCGGCTAGGGCGGTCGGGGTGGAGGATATCTTCGAACGCCTGCCCGACGGGTTGGACACGATGGTCAGCGAGCGCGGGCAGAGTCTCTCGGGGGGGCAGCGGCAATGTGTTGCGGTGGCGCGGGCGATGCTGTGCGATGCGCCGGTCGTGATCCTTGACGAGCCGAGCAGCAGCCTGGACGCCAGTACCGAGCAGCGGCTGATGCACGCATTGGAGACGCTGGGGCGCAAACGGGCGGCGCTGGTGATCGCGCATCGGCTGAGTACGGTGATGCAGGCGGATCTGATCCTGGTGCTTGCCCAGGGCCGCATCGTCGAACGGGGCACGCACGGGGAACTTCTCGCCCTCAACGGCAGCTACGCCGCTTTGTGGCGCGCCCATCAAGACCATTCCGAAACGTCAGCCCAGTTCCAGAGGATTTAATGAGAATTTGTAAATTTGTTGGTCCGGCGTCAATGCTTGCGGTATTGGCCGGAGCCGGGGTGGCGCAGGCCGATCCTTGGATTCCGGCGGCGGGCAATGGCTCGGCCAAAGTGATGGTCCGCCTCTTCAACGCCAATAGAGCGTTTTCCAGCACCGGCTTTGGCACCGCCACGGTTCCGGCCTCCAAACAAAGCGAGACACAACTGCGCGCCACCGGCGAGCAGGGCATTGGCGGTGGGTTTTCCATCGAGTACGACCTGCGCGCCGGGAAGAGGCAGGACAGCCGCACGAAACTCGGCGTGACCAGCAACCTGTCGGCCACCGGCCTGGAGGACCAGGAGGTCGGGCTCAATTATGGCCTGATCCAAAGCCCGCTGGCGGCGCTCTCGGTGACGGTGAACGTCCTCGCGCCGACCGGCAACCAGCATAGCGCGCCAGCACTGGGGACGGGCCATTTCGCCATCGAGCCCGATGTGCAGGCCGGTTTCAAGACGGGGGCGCTCACGCTGACCGGCGAATTCGGGAGCCGGATGTTCACCGATAGCGGGGTCGCGCAGCTACGCGCCACCCTTTACGCAGGCTGGCGCGTGTTGCCGCGCATTACCCTGTTTGGCACGGGCTTCGTCAGCCGCACGGTGCAACGCGCGGCTAGCCTGTCGCTGAGTGATCAGGCCGAGGTTTATAATGTCCTTCGGGTGGGAGGCGGCGCGGAATACAAGCTTACCCCCTGTCTGCGGCCTTATGCGGAATATGAGCAGAACATCGCGGGGCAGGGGATTCATGCCGGGGATCGGATCACGCTTGGCGTGTCGGTGTCGTTCTGAGCGATGCCAACCACCCCCTCCCAGCTTGGTCTGCTGCGCCACGGGGCCACGAGCTGGACCCTCGCCGGACGCTATCAAGGTCAGGCGAATCCGCCGCTCTGTGCTGAGGGCATTGCCCAAGCGGCGGCGCTGGGGTTGGGGTTGCGCGCTGAGCCGGTGTGCATGGTCGTGAGCAGCCCGCTGCTGCGCGCCCGCCAGACGGCGACGATCCTGGCGGAGGCGCTGGCGCTGCCGGCGCCGCGGATCGATGCCAACCTGACGGAGATGAGCTTTGGCGCGTGGGAGGGGCTGACCCAGGCGGAGGTAAAAGAAAAATGGCCGGAAATTCTGCGCGCCTGGAAGCGCACGCCCTATGCCGCCCGGCTGCCTGGCGGCGAAATGCTGGCGCAGGTGCGCGCGCGCGTGCGGGCCGGGCTGCGCGACTGGCAGAGCCAGCCCGGGCGAGTCCTGCTCGTGACCCATGCGGTCTGGATCAGGCTCGCCTGTATCGAACAGGGCGAGGCTACGGCGGAAGCCTTTCGAAATATCGAGGTCGCCCCGGCCTCGGTGCGCTGGGTTACCCCGGCGTCAGAGCAAATTCCGGGGACGGCGACGTCATGCAACAAGGAGGAGGTACCATGCGGATCACCATAGTTGGCGGCGGGTATGTCGGGCTGGTGTCGGGCGCGTGTTTTGCGGCGCTTGGCGCGGCGGTCACCATTGTTGAGGTTGACCCGGGCCGGTTTAATGCCCTGCGCGAAGGGCGGATGCCGATTTATGAGCCGGGGCTGGAGGAGCTGGTGACGACAAACCGCGCCGCCGGACGGCTCGATTTTGTCGACTCGATCGGGGTCGTTGCTGATACCGATATGGTATTTCTTGCTGTCGGCACTCCCTCGCGCCGGGGCGATGGCCATGCCGATCTGAGCTATGTGTTCGAGGCTGCCGAACAGATTGCCGCGGCGCTGACGCGCCCGCTGGTGCTGGTGACGAAATCCACCGTGCCGGTTGGCACGGGCCGCCGCCTGGCTGAGTTGATGGCGGTGCGACGGCCGGATCTGGCGATCAGCGTCGCCTCCAACCCGGAGTTTCTGCGCGAAGGCTGCGCAATTGACGATTTTATGAAGCCGGACAGGATTGTCATCGGAACGGACAGCAAGACGGCGCAAACCCTGCTTAGCGCATTATACGCGCCGCTGACCCGCGAGGGCGTGCGGCTCTTGGCCACCGGGCTCGAAACCGCCGAGATGATAAAATACGCGGCCAATTCCTTCCTCGCGATGAAGATCGCCTTCATCAACGAAATGGCCGATATGTGCGAAAAGCTGGGCGCCGAAATCGGCGATCTCGCCACCGGGCTTGGGTTGGACCAGCGCATCGGGCCGAAATTTCTCCAGGCCGGGCCGGGGTTCGGCGGCTCCTGTTTTCCGAAGGACACCCAGGCGATGGTGCGCATTGCCCAGGACGCGGGCGCGCCTTCGCGGCTGGTTGAAACCGTTGTGGCGGTGAACGAGGCCCGCAAGGCGGCGATGGCGAGCCGGATCATCGCCGCGTGCGGCGGGGTTGTGCGCGGTAAGCGGATTGCGGTGCTGGGGCTGACCTTCAAACCCGACACCGACGATATCCGCGACTCTCCCGCCCTGGGGATCATTCACCGGCTGGTCGATGAGGGGGCGCAGATCAACGCACATGATCCGATGGGCATCAATCAGGCGCGGTTCCAGTTGCCCGCACGGGTGAGTTTCTGCACGGACGCGCTGGCGGCGATGCAGGGGGCGGATGCGGTGGTGGTGGTGACCGAATGGGCGGCGTTCAAGGCGCTCGACCCGGAAGCGATGCGCCTTGCGATGCGTGGGCACGTGGTGGTGGATCTGCGCAATATTTTCCACGGCCCGGCGATGCGGGCGGCAGGCTTGCACTATTATGGCATCGGCAGCGCGCCCGTCCCTTTGGATTTTCGCCCCGAGGCCGAGACCTTGCGTCTGTATTCTGCCGGTTGAATGGAGAGGTTGAGTGAATTTTCTCGTCACCGGCGCTGCCGGGTTTATTGGCTACCATGTCGCCACCGCGCTGTTGCAGCGTGGTGAGCGGGTGGTCGGGGTGGATGATGTTAACGCCTATTATAGCCCCGTGCTCAAACGCGCGCGGCTGGCGAAGCTCGCGGCATTCGCGCAGTTCAGCTTCCAGGAATTCGACATCGTCGATCATGAGCGGTTGCGCGAGATAGGACGGGACGCGGAGGTCATCGTCCATCTCGCGGCTCAGGCCGGGGTGCGCTATTCGATCGAACAGCCCTTCGCCTATGGCGCATCGAACCTGACCGGGCATTTGTCGGTGCTTGAGCTGGCGCGCCATGCGCCAAATCTGCGTCATCTGGTCTATGCCAGCTCGTCCTCGGTTTACGGCGCGGGGGCAACGCTGCCCTACCATGAATCCGAGCGGGTGGACCGGCCGCAATCGCTCTATGCCGCCACCAAGCGGGCGGATGAGATGATGAGCGTGGCCTACGCGCATTTATACGGGCTGGCGGCTACCGGCTTGCGGTTCTTTACCGTCTATGGCCCCTGGGGGCGGCCCGATATGGCTTATTTCGGCTTCGCCGAGGCGATGATGGCGGGCAGGCCCATCACGCTTTACGAGAACGGCGCGTTGCGACGCGATTTTACCTATATCGACGACATCGTTGCTGGTGTGCTCGGGGTCATCGACCATCCGCCGGAGGTTGCGGGCGAGCATCGCGTGTATAACATCGGCAACCATCGCTCCGAGTATGTGCGCGATCTGGTCGCGTTGCTGGAGGCTGAGCTGGGCCGCAAAGCGCTGGTGGTCGATGCGCCCCGCCCCCTGGCCGACCCGGCCGAGACCTGCGCGAATATCAACGCGCTGGCGGCACTCACGGGGTTTCAGCCCCGAACATCGCTGGCCGAGGGGATACCAAAATTCGTCGCCTGGTATCACGACTGGCGCGCACAGCGCTGAACCCTCCCGCCGCACCCCGTTGAGCCGGGCGTTCTTCCTTTGGAGGAACGCCCGGTTTCGTATTGGCGTGAGTCATTTTATCTGACTGCGTTAATCGTTGGTATCGGGCGTCGTGATTTCCGGGGGGCTGATTTCTGGCGGGCTGATCTCCGGCGCGCTGATCTCGGGCGATTCAATGTCTGGCGTGGTCGATGACGGCGGTTCGACCTCCGGGGCTTCCGGCTCCGCCGCTCCGACATGCGACGTCTCGCCAGGTTCGGGGATTTCGCCACGGTTGAGAAGTTGCGGCCGGGTGGTTTCCCCATCCGGCGTTTGCGGGATGGCAATTTGCGTGATTGCAATCTCGCCGTTGGGGTCGAGTGTGCCGGTGATGACCGAGATCGATGCCAGCGCGCCCTGGGTAATGTGCGGCGGGGCGAGCGCGACTAGGCCGTCGGGCGCGACCAAACGGCCAACCGTGCGGCTCGGCATGAAGGCGTCCTCAATCTCAACTTTGCTACCGACCGGGCCAAAAATCTGCGGGGCGGGGGCGAGTTGCGTCGCCACGGGCGTGTTGGCGGCAAACTGGCCGGTCAGCACGACCTGCTCGCCGGGTGTTAACTGGCCAATAATGCCCGGCGCCATGTGGACAAACTCTCCGCCGACCACCGCGCCGCTCTGCGCGGGAATGAGCTGATCGACCTTGCCTTGCAGGCTAAAGCCGCTGCTACCTGGCGGCAGGACATCGACCCGCGAGGCCAGCCAGGTGCCGTGTCCCACCGCGATTGCGCTGATTTCC
>DAOMCN010000166.1:0-5343 GCA_035427885.1 Acidocella sp.
ATGGCTATGCCGAAGCGCCCAAATCCATCAAGCGCGACTGGCAGGGCCTGATGCTCGACTACCTGCGCGGCCGCCCGAATCTGCGCCGCGTCTTCCTGCTGCTGGACGCGCGCATCGAGCTGAAAGCTGCCGACGAGGTGGTGATGGAACTGCTCGACCAGTCGGCGGTGGCCTACCAGCTCGTGCTGACCAAGGCCGACGACGTAAAGCCCAAGGCCCTCGCCGCCAAACAGGCAAAAATCTGCGCCGTTGCCGCCGAACACCCAGCCGCCATGCAAAACATCATCACCACCTCCAGTACGACCGGCCTGGGGATGGACGAACTACGCGCCTGCATCGCAGGGTTTATCTGAGAGGATAGAACGATGGACAAAGACACCCTGGGCAGCGCCGCCGCCAGCGCGCATATTGTTGCCCATGCGCTGCCCTATCTGCGCCGCTACGCCGGGGCGACCATCGTGGTGAAATACGGCGGGCACGCGATGGGCGAGGAAAACCTCTCCCTAGAATTTGGCCGCGACATCGCCCTGCTCAAACAGGTAGGCATCAATCCGGTCGTGGTCCACGGCGGTGGCCCGCAGATCAACGCCATGCTCACCCGCCTGGCGATCAAATCCAACTTCATCGATGGCCTGCGCGTGACGGACGCCGCCATGGTCGAAGTGGTGGAAATGGTCCTCGCCGGCTCAGTTAACAAACAAGTGGCCTCGCTGATCAACCGCGCCGGGGCCCTGGCCGTCGGCATTTCCGGTAAGGACGGCGGCCTGATCCGCGCGCGCAAACTTCATCGCACCAAGAAGGACCCGGATTCGCACATTGAGAGCGTGCTGGACCTCGGCTTCGTCGGCGAACCCGCATTCATCGATACCCGCGTGATCCACGCCCTGACCGGTGCCGGCCTGATCCCGGTGATCGCCCCGGTTGGCACCGGCGAAGACGGGGAAACGTACAACATCAACGCCGATACCGCAGCCGGCGCTATCGCCGGCGCGCTGAACGCCCAGCGCCTGCTTATGCTGACAGACGTCCCCGGCGTGCTGGACGCCAACAAAACCTTGATGCCCGACCTCTCGCTCCCCGAGATCAAAGCCTTGATCGCCGACGGGACGATCTCCGGCGGCATGATCCCAAAGGTGGAAACCTGCATGGAAGCCGTAACCCTGGGCGTGCGCGGCGCGACCATCCTCGACGGCCGCGTGCCGCACGCGCTGCTGCTGGAGCTCTTCACCGAGGGCGGCATCGGCACCATGATCCACAAATAAGCCGCATCGCCAGCTCTCCCGGACCTGGGAGAGTTGGCGTGCGAGTCTTGTCGCCACAAAATATTTCTATTATCGTAGAAATATGGAATCGGAAATCGCAGTCACCGCACTCGCTGCTCTGGCCCATGCCGCGCGTCTGAACATCTTCCGCCTCCTGGTCGCCGCCGGCCCGCAAGGCCAACCCGCCGGGCAGATCGCCGAGCGCTTGAACCTTCCGGCCAACACGCTCTCCTTCCACCTGAACCAGCTCCGCCACGCGGGGCTGGTCGCCTTCCGCCGCGAAGGCCGTTCCCTCATCTATGTCGCCGAATACGCCGAGATGAACGCGCTGCTCGCCTACCTGACCGAAAACTGCTGCCGGGGCGAAGGCGGCTGCTTCCCAACCTTCGCCGCCCCAAACCTCCAGCCGAGAGAGGAGTCTCCCATGCCCGCGCCGAGCTACAACGTCATGTTCCTGTGCACGGGAAACAGCGCCCGCTCGATCATGGCCGAATCCATCCTGCGGCAGGACGGCGCCTATCATTTCGCAGCCTTCTCCGCCGGCAGCCACCCCAGCGGCGCAGTTAATCCGCTCGCGCTGAAAGTGCTGGAAAGCTACGGCTACCTGACCGACAGCCTGCGCTCAAAAAGCTGGGACGAATTCGCCCCCCCAACCGCGCCCGCTATGGATTTCGTCTTTACCGTCTGCGACAACGCGGCAGGCGAGGTCTGCCCAGTCTGGCCCGGCCACCCGATGACCGCGCATTGGGGCATTGATGACCCCGCCGCCGTCACCGGCACGGCGCTGGAGAAAGAAGCCGCCTTCGTCCAGGCCTTCAAATACCTGCGCACCCGGATCGGCGTCTTCCTCAGCCTGCCGCTGTCCAGCATCGACCGCCTCTCACTAGACGCCCGCCTGCGCGAAATCGGCCGTGGCGAGGGCGCATCCACATCCTTCCACGGAGCAAGCTGATGTCCGCCAAAACCATCATCTACTACAACCCCGCCTGCGGCACCGCGCGCAATACGCTGGCCATGATCCGCAACGCCAACATCGAACCACAGATCATCGAATACCTGAAAACCCCGCCCAGCCGCGCGGAGTTGGAAGACCTGATCGCGCGCGCCGGTGCCACACCGCGCGCCTTCCTGCGCGAGCAGGAAAAGCGCGCCGCCGAACTCGGCCTGACCAACACCGCCGCCACGGACGAGCAAATCCTGGACGCGATGATGTCCGACCCGATCCTGATTAACCGCCCCATCGTTGTAACCCCGCTCGGCGTGAAGCTCTGCCGCCCCTCCGAGCTGGTACTGGAAATCCTCCCCGCCCCCCAGCAAGGCGCCTTCACCAAGGAAGACGGCGAGGCCGTCGTTGATGCAAAAGGACAGAAACTCAGTGGATAAATCCGCCCCCGCCATCGGCTTCTTCGCCCGCTACCTGACGCTCTGGGTCGCGCTCTGCATCATCACGGGCATCGCCTTTGGCCAGTTTGTCCCCGGCCTGTTCGCGGCCCTCGGCTCGGCGACCCTGGCACAGGTCAACCTGCCTGTCGCCATCCTGGTCTGGCTGATGATCATCCCAATGTTGCTAAAGATCGATTTCCGCGCCCTGGGCGAAGTCCGCCACCACTGGCGCGGCATCACCGCGACTCTGGGCATCAACTGGCTGGTCAAACCCTTCTCGATGGCTCTCCTTGGCGCCGTTTTCATCGGCCATCTCTTCCGCCCGCTGCTCCCGCCGGGACAGATCGACTCCTACATCGCCGGGCTGATCCTCCTCGCAGCCGCTCCCTGCACGGCGATGGTCTTCGTCTGGTCCAACCTTGTCGATGGCGAACCCCATTTCACCCTGTCCCAGGTCGCGCTTAACGATCTCATCATGGTCTTCGCCTTCGCGCCGATCGTCGCCCTCCTTCTCGGCCTCTCCGCGATCACCGTGCCGTGGAGCACGCTGACCCTCTCGGTCATCCTCTACATCGTAATCCCAGTCCTCATCGCTCAGGCCTGGCGACACCTTCTCCTCACTAGGGGCGGGGAGGTCGCGCTAAAAGCCACGTTGCACGCATTGGACCCATTCTCCCTCGCCGCATTGCTCCTGACTTTGGTGCTCCTCTTCGGCCTGCAAGGTAGCCAGATCATCGGCCAACCCCTGGTCATCGCATTGCTGGCGGTGCCCATCATCATCCAGGTCTATTTCAATGCCGGCTTCGCCTACTGGCTGAACCGCAAACTCGGCGTCGCCTGGTGCATCGCCGGCCCCTCGGCCCTCATTGGCGCGAGCAACTTCTTTGAACTCGCCGTCGCCACCGCCATCGTTCTCTTCGGCTTCCAGTCGGGCGCGGCCCTGGCGACGGTGGTCGGCGTCTTGGTCGAAGTCCCGGTCATGCTTTCTGTTGTTAAAATCGTTCGCCGCTCGCGCGGTTGGTACGAGGCGGGAGCCAAAGCCTAGAGCATGATCGCTTTAATCGCGATCACCCTCTAACTATTTTAGCTGAGGGCGATTCACGTTTTCGGCTCGCTCAGTTGAGCGAACCTCAAACGATCCCGCGCTAAAACAAACTCATCTGCGCCATCTCGGTCTCGCGCCGGGGTGGCGCAAACTGCGTGCAATCGAGCTCATACATCGCGCGCTCTAGCCCATACTGGCGCGCTGCCCTGGCAAAGCGCTGGCGCAACAGCGCCGCATAAGGCCCAGTGCCGGCAAAACGCGAGAAGAACGCGGCATCGTTAAGCTTTCCGCCTCGGCTCTGCTGGATCAGGCTGATCACATGCGCCGCCCGTTCAGGCATATATTTCGCTAGCCAGTCCGAAAATAGCGGCCCCAACTCCTGTGGCAGCCGCAAGAGCTGTGTCCCGGCCCAGCTCGCACCAGCCTTCGCCGCCGCCTCCAAAATAGCCTCCAACTCGGCATCGTTGACCGCCGGGATCATGGGCGACGCCAAAACGCCAACTGGCACCCCCGCCTGTACCAACCCGGCAATCGCCCCCAGCCGTCGCGCCGGGCTCGCCGCCCGTGGCTCCATCGCGCGCGCCAGCGCCGGATCAAGCGTGGTCAGCGACACATGCACCTGCGCCAACCCCTTCGCCGCCATCCGCGCCAGAATATCTCCATCGCGCAAGACCAACGCCGATTTGGTGATAATGCTCACCGGATGGTTAAACTGCTCGAGCACTTCGAGCACGGCGCGCGTCAAATTCAGCTTCCGCTCAACCGGCTGATACGGATCGGTATTCGAGCCCAGCACAATGACTTTGGGTTTATAGCTGGGGCGGGAAAACTCCTTCTCCAGCAGCCGCGCCGCCTCGGGCTTAAAGACGATCTTGGTCTCGAAATCCAACCCCGCGGAATACCCGAGATACGCGTGCGACGGGCGGGCAAAACAATAGATGCACCCATGCTCGCATCCCCGGTAAGGATTGACGCTAGCCTCGAACCCAAGGTCCGGGCTGTCATTGCGGGCAATAATGCTGCGTGTGGAATCGCGGATTAAGCTGGTTAGAGGCCTGGTCTCCTCTTCTTGCCCCTCCCAGCCATCATCAAACGCCTCGACCCATTCGCGCTCAAACCTGTTTGCCGGATTTTGCGCCGTCCCACGCCCCTTGATCGCGCCCTGGGGGACGCTGTGCTTAATCTCGATCCGCGTTGCTGGCACTACCATGTTCACGCTCCGTTCCGAGCGTCATGCAATCATTTCGCAGATCATTCGTCAAGAACAAAATGAGAACATTAGAATAAGAACGCCGTAAATCAGCCCCGCAGATGCTCCAGCAGGCGCGGCATCAGCTCGACCAGGTTACACGGAACATGCCGAGAATCCAGTTGTAAGCGCAGAATATCGTCCCAGCCATCCTTAATCGCCCCAGGGCTGCCGGGCAGGGCGAACAAATACGTCCCCCCCGCAACCCCGCCAACCGCACGCGACTGGATCGTGGAAGTCCCGATCTTGGCGTAAGAGAGCATACGGAACAGCTCGCCAAATCCCTCGATGGTCTTATCCAGCACGCGGGCAAAAGCTTCCGGCGTAACATCGCGCCCGGTAATTCCGGTCCCGCCTGTGGTGATAACGACATCGACGTTCGGATCAGCAATCCAGACCCGCAA
>DAOMCN010000167.1:0-3090 GCA_035427885.1 Acidocella sp.
CGACCATTTCGACGGGACCGCATTTTACAACCCCGAGCCGACAACCCGCGCCCAGGGCAAGCGCCGCGGCGGCTTTCTGTCCATGCTCAGGATGCGCCTCTCCAAGGACCCGGCGGTCTGGTCCCCTTGGCCCGCGCGCGTCCATAACGCTGCCCACCCCGTCCCGAACGGTGACGGCCCAAGCATCACCTTCATTGGCCACGTCACCTTCCTGATCCGCCTACCGGGCCTGACCATCCTGACCGACCCGGTCTTCTCTGCCCGCTGCTCGCCCAGCCAGACCCTCGGCCCCAAGCGCGTGCGACCGCCTGGCGTCGCCCTCGCAGATCTGCCGCCGATCGACCTGATTTTGCTCTCGCACAACCATTACGACCACATGGACCTGCCTTCGCTGCGCGCCCTGCGCCGCCACAGCCCGCACGCCGCCCTCGTTACCACGCTGGGCAACGCCGCCTACCTCGCCAAAAAACGTCTCCCCGGCGCGGTCGAACTGGACTGGTGGCAATCCCACGAGGTCGGCGCGGCGCGCATCACGGCGACTCCAGCGCGCCATTTCTCCGCCCGCAGCTTCTGGGACCGCAACAAGACCCTATGGGCCGGGTTCATGCTCGAACACGAGGGGCAAAAAATCTACTTCGCCGGGGATACCGGCTTCACCCGCTATTTTTCAGAGATAAAATCCCGCCTCGGCGCACCGGATCTGGCCCTGCTACCGATCGGCGCCTACGAGCCGCGCTGGTTCATGGCCCCGGTCCACATGAACCCAGCCGACGCCGTAACCGCCTTCCTTGCCCTGGACGCCAAGCGCGCCCTGGGGATGCATTTTGGCACTTTCCAGCTAACCGCGGAGGCGATCGACGCCCCGCAGCACGCCCTCGCCGCCGCCCTCGCCACCGCGAGCCTACCGCCGGATGTTTTTACAACGCTGGAAGTCGGCGAAACCCAGCCCCTCTAGCGCGATCAAGCTCTAATCCGCGCCCTTCGGCTTCGGCGGTTCGGAGGCGTTGGCGATAAATTCTAATCCAATTTCTTTTCTCTTGACCCACCGGCGGCGCACCTTGCGCTCGGCGCCATCGCCCCATCGAAGCACCAAGGTCTCCGGCACCCGGATCGGCGCCCCGGTGACGACTCTGACCCCGCCTGCGGAAATCTCGACGATATGGCAGTCGACCACAGGGTCATGGGCGCCCTCAATGATCAGCTGCGCCAGCTGCGCGGTGGGAGATCTCGGCGTGCGCCGATGGATCATCGGGCGTCGGGAGGAAGGATCAATTGGAAAAGCCATGCGTAAAAATGGTCCGTTTTTTAGTTGGCGTACACAACAAATAGGACAACCTGCCTCCCGCCTCAATCCGCCCCATCGCGCACGACCCGCACCCGCTCGACCCGCCGCCCGTCCATCTCCATGACATCGAACTTCCACCCGCCAAAGACGATCATATCCCCCTTGCGCGGCGGGCGCTGCAACAGGGCGAGCAGTAGCCCACCCAGCGTATGGTAGGTCCCCTCGCTGGGCAGGCTGGGCAGGTTGAGCCGGGCCTTTGTCTCGTCCACCGGCGTCATCCCGTCGAGTTCGAAAATCTCTTCCCCCCCCACCGCCGTACCTTCGAGCGGCCCGGAATCCTCCGCATCGCCCACAATCGCCTCCAGCACGTCGGCGGCGGTGATCATCCCCTCGAAACTGCCGTACTCGTCGAGCACGATGGCAATCCCCAGCGTATCCGCCTTCAGCCGCTCCAGCGCTTCCAGCGCGGAGACTGAATCGGGAATGGCCATCGGCTGGCGCAGTGCTGCGGCGAGCGAGAAATCCTTCCCATCCAGCACGCGGTCCAGAATATCCTTCGCCTGGACGATGCCGGTGACGTTATCAATCGCCCCGTCGCAGACGACAAAGCGCGAATGCGGTGCGGCGCGCAGCGTGGCGATAATCGCGGCGCGCGGCGCGGTCCGGTCGATCCAGGCCACTTCCGTGCGCGGGGTCATGATCGCGCGCACCGGCTTATCGGCGAGGCGCAGCACGCGCTCGATGATATCGCGCTCCTCGGTCTCCAGCACGCCGGTCTCCGCCCCCTCGACCAGCATCGCCTTGAGTTCCTCCTCGCTCATCGCCCGCCGGTCCTCGCCCGCAGGGCCAAAGGCGAGCAGCACGAGCGTCGTCGTCCGTCCGAGCAGCCAGACCACCGGGGTCATCGCCTGCCCCAGAATCGCCAGCGGCGGCGCAATCACGGCGGCGACACGCTCGGGATGGCGCAATGCCAGCTGCTTGGGCACCAGCTCGCCGAACACCAGGGTCAGAAAGGTGATGATCAACACCGTCATAAATAACGACAGCGGCTCGGCGTAAGGCCCCACGAGCGGCAGATGCACGAGTGGCCTCGCCACCTCGTGGGCCAGTTGTTGCCCCCCGAATACGCCGATGAGAATCCCGATCAGCGTAATGCCGAACTGCGAGGCGGGAAGAAACCGCTGCGGATGGTCCGCCAGCGCGCGCGCGCGCGCCGCCCCGCGCACGCCGTGGCGCTCCATGAGCGTCAGCATCGCCCGCCGTGCCGAGACCAGCGCCAACTCGCTGAGCGCGAACGCGCCATTAAGCAGAATCAGAACCGTAAGGATGGAAAGTTGCAGAACCAGATGCATGGCCTCATCCCATACAGGCATTTGCACCAAAAAGCAGCGTCTCGGCGCAAGCTTGCCCCACATCGACCGTGCCCCAGCCCTGCGCTCAGCTCGGATAAGATTCGTTGCGTGCCATAATCGCGACACAATCGCGCCCAGCCACCGCCGCTTTGCCCCAGCATAACGCCCTGCATGCGGGGCTCGTCCCGTTGAATTCTGGGTCAACACCATGACGTTTCAGTCGCCAATCCGCCGCCAATCCGCGCAGATGTCCACCCCCAACCGCCGTCGTGGCTGGACCAGCCTCAGCTCCTGGGCCGCTGCCCTGGGCGTTGGCGTGGTCGCCGTTGGCATGTGGGCCGGGTTCAACCGCCCGGTGACGAACATCGCGCCCTACACCGGCGAAATCGGCGGCTTCGCCTTCTCGCCCTTCCATGCCGGGGAAAACCCCGCCACGCATGATTACCCGACCCC
>DAOMCN010000167.1:3100-5314 GCA_035427885.1 Acidocella sp.
CCCGACCCCGGCCCAGATCAAATCGGACCTCGTCCTCGCCGCCCAGCACACCCACAACATCCGCACCTACACCGTCGAAGGCGATCTCGGCACCATCCCGGCCCTGGCCGAAGGCATGAACCTGAACGTCACCCTCGGCGCCTGGCTGGACCGCCACCCGGACGCCAACGTCGCCGAGCTGAGCAAGGCCGTCAAGGTCGCGAACGCTAATCCAGACGTGAAGCAGATCATGGTCGGCAACGAGACCATCCTGCGCGGCGACGTGACCGTGCCCGAGCTGATGCGCGACATCGCCCTGGTCAAATCCGAAACCCATGTCCCGGTCTCGACCGCCGAGCCCTGGCATGTTTGGCTGCACCACCCCGAGCTTGCCAACTCGGTTGATTTCATCACCGTGCATCTGCTTCCCTATTGGGAAGGCGTGCCCGAGAACATCGCTGTGGCCGATGCCATGCACCGTTTCCAGGAAGTACACACCCGCTTCCCCAACAAGCGCATCGTGATCGGTGAAATCGGCTGGCCGTCGGACGGCATCGACATCGGCGCCGCGCGCGCCAGCACGGTGAATCAGGCCCGCTTCATGCGCGATTTCTTCAATCTGGCGCACCAGCAGCACCTCCAGTATTTCGTCATGGAAGCCTTCGACCAGCCCTGGAAAACCAGCTTCGAGGGCCGCGCCGCCGGGTATTGGGGCATGTTCACCCTGGACCGCGTGCAGAAATGGTCGCTGACCGGCGTGGTTGAGAACAACCCCTCCTGGCCGCTCTACGCCGGCGGCGCCGCGCTCTTCTCGCTGCTCGCCACGATGCTCCTGCTCTCGCGCCGCCCGGACATCCGCCTACCTGGCAAGCTCGTCTTCGCCAGCCTGGTGGAAGGCTTCTCCGCCACCCTGGCGCTGCTCTTCATGAACATGTCCGAGACCTATCTCTCGATCGGCGCCGCCGCCGTATGGAGCGCGCTGGCCCTGGGCCAGGGCCTGCTGCTCTTCCTCCTGATCGCCGACAGCTTCGACCTCGTGGAAACCATCTTTGGCCGCGTGCAGAAACGCCATTTCGAGCCGATCCCGGCCCCGAACGGCGCGCTCCTGCCGAAAGTCTCGATCCACCTGCCGATCTGCAACGAGCCGCCGCACATGGTGCGCCAGACGCTCGACGCTCTGGCCGCCCTGGATTACAATCACTTCGAAGTCCTGGTGATCGACAACAATACGATGGACCCGAACGTCTGGGAGCCGGTCGCCGAACATTGTGCCCGCCTCGGCCCCAAGTTCCGCTTCTTCACCTTGGGTAAATACAAGGGCTACAAGGCCGGCGCGCTGAACTTCGCCCTGCGCCAGACCGCCCCGGACGCCGAGATCATCGGCGTGATCGACAGCGACTATCTGGTCGAGTCGGACTGGCTGCGCTGCATGGTCCCCGCCTTCGACAATCCCAAGGTCGGCTTCACCCAGTCCCCGCAGGATTACCGCGATAACGACGGCTCGCTCTTCAAGCGCCTGATGTTCTGGGAATACGCCGGGTTCTTCCATGCTGGCATGGTGACGCGCAACGAGCGCAACGCCATCATCCAGCACGGCACGATGACCCTGGTGCGTAAACAGGCCCTCCTGAACGAGAACGGCTGGGCCGAATGGTGCATCACCGAAGACAGCCAGCTTGGCCTGCGCCTCTTCCGCGCCGGGTATGAGGCGGTGTACTCGAAGAAGAGCTTCGGCAAAGGCGTGATGCCCGACGATTACAACGCCTTCCGCAAGCAGCGTTACCGCTGGGCCTACGGCGCGATGCGCATCGTACGCGCCAACGCGGCCGCCTTGTTCAACCCCTTCAACCGCGAGCTGACGCTGGGCCAACGCTGGCACTTCATCGCCGGCTGGGCGCCCTGGTTCGGCGACGCGCTGGGCCTCGTCTTCCTCCTGATGGGCCTGGGCTGGTCGGCCGGGCTGATCCTCGACCCGGTGCGCTTCGAATTCCCGATCGCCCTCTTCATGCTGCCCTCAATCGGCCTCTTCTTCTTCAAGATCGTGCAGATCCTCGCCCTCTATAAAAACCGCGTCCCTTGCGGCTTCATGGATCGCGTCGGCGCCGCGGTCGCTGGCCTGGCGCTGTCGCACAGCATCGGCAAGGCGGTCTGGAAAGGCCTGCTCTCCAACAACCTTCCCTTCCTGCGCACCCCGAAGATGAAGAACGCCCCAGCATAGATCCAAGGCCTGGTGAT
>DAOMCN010000168.1:0-5313 GCA_035427885.1 Acidocella sp.
CGATGGCAAGTTCATCGAGCGCATCGGCACCTACAACCCGATGCTGCCGGCCGACCACGCCGAGCGCGTCACCCTGGTGACCGAGCGCGTGACCCACTGGCTCGCCAACGGCGCGCAGGCGACCGAGCGCGTTGCCCGCTTCCTCGGCAAGGCCGGGCTGATGAAGATGCCCGCCTATACCGAGCAGCCGAAGCAGTCCGCGCCGAAGAAGAAGGCGCAGGAGCGCGCTGCCGAGCGCGCGAAAGCCGCCGCCTAACACCGACCGGATGCAGTGAACGATCGGTTGATCCTGATGGGCGTGATCGGCAGACCCCATGGCGTGCGCGGTCTGGTGCGGGTGAATACCTTCACCGAAGACCCGGACGCGCTGGCGGAATACACCCTGACCGACCGCAACGGCCGGGCGTTCACGCTTGCCTGGGTGCATGACAACGTCGCCCAGCTCGCCGAGGTCACCCCGCAAGGCCCCCGCCCGATCACCGACCGCAACGAGGCCGAAAAGCTCAACCTGACCGAACTCTTCGCAGCCCGCTCGGCGCTGCCGGAGCCCGAGGAGGACGAGTTCTACTTCGCCGACCTGATCGGGCTGCAGGCGGTCTCCAGCACCGGCGAGACGCTCGGCAAGATCGCCGCCGTGCATGAATACGGCGCCGGGCCAAGCCTCGAAATCCAGCCCGGCGCGCTCATCGTGCCGTTCACCCGCGCCGCGGTCCCGAGCGTCGACCTCGCCGCCGGAAAGGTCACGGTCATCCCGCCGGCCGAAATCGTGGCGGAGCCGGAGCCATGACCTGGCGCGCCGATATCCTCACCCTGTTTCCCGCCATCTTCCCCGGCCCGCTCGGCCAGTCCCTGGCCGGCCGCGCGCATGACAAGGGCATCTGGTCGCTCGGCCTCACCGACATCCGGCAATTCGGCCTCGGCCCGCATCGCAGCGTGGACGACACACCCTTCGGCGGCGGTGCCGGCATGGAGCTGCGCGCCGACGTGCTGGATGCCGCCATCGCGACCGTCGCCGACGACCGGCCGCTGATCGTGCTCACCCCGCGCGGCGCGCCGCTGACCCAGCGACGGGTCCGCGAACTCGCCGCCGGCCCCGGCGCCATCCTGCTCTGCGGCCGCTTCGAGGGCATCGACCAGCGCGTCATCGAGGCCCGCGACGCCGAGGAAATCTCGATCGGTGACTACATCCTCTCGGGCGGCGAAATCGCCGCACTGGCGCTGCTGGATTCCGTCATCCGCCTGCTGCCCGGCGTCATGGGCGAGGCCGCCAGTGCGACCGAGGAAAGCTTCTCGACCGAATTGCTGGAATACCCGCACTATACCCGCCCGGCGATCTGGGCGGACCGTCCGGTGCCAGCCCCCCTGACCTCGGGCAACCACCAGGCGATCGCCGCCTGGCGCCTCGCCCAGGCCGCCGAAATCACCAAAACCCGCAGACCGGACCTGTACCGCCAATACGTTGCATCCGGCGCCGCCACGCCCTAAACACGCCCTTCGAAAAGGACCAACCCCATGAACATCATCCAGACCCTCGACGCCGAACAGATCGCCAAGCTCACCGAAGGCAAAACCATCCCGCATTTCGGCCCGGGCGATACCGTGCGCATCTCCGTGCAGGTCAAGGAAGGCGAGCGCTCGCGTATCCAGGCCTTCGAAGGCGTCTGCATCGCCCGCTCCAACCGCGGCATCAACTCCTCCTTCACCGTGCGGAAAATCTCCTATGGCGAAGGCGTGGAACGTATCTTCCAGCTCTACGCCCCGACCATCTCGGAAATCCACGTGATGCGCCGCGGCGACGTGCGCCGCGCCAAGCTCTACTACCTCCGCGGCCGCCGCGGTAAATCGGCCCGTATCGCCGAAAAAGCTCGTGAGGTCGAAGCGCCCGCCGCTGAGTAAGCAAGGCGAGGGGGCTTTGCCCCCCTCGCCCCACTAAGGGCTAGCCCTTAGAACCCAGTAGTTCATGGTCTTGGGAGGGAGGGGGAATTTGCCCTCCCAAACCTGAGAACATATTCCCCGACCTTGGAGGCGAACTCCCCCTCCCCCCCAAGAACCTAATTATCGGATTCCAAAGGTTAGTCTTTGGCGGGGGGCCAGGGGGCGTCGCGCTAGGAAGCGCGCCTGTTAGGTAATAGGCGGCCCGAAGGGCCGACGCCCTCTGGCCTTCCTTAACTGAGAGGACGGCGGTTCGATGTCACGGACTTTATTCGACAAGATTTGGGATGCTCATGTGGTAGATCGTCTGGAGGACGGCACATGCGTTCTCTATATCGATCGTCATCTTGTTCATGAGGTCACGAGCCCGCAGGCTTTTGAGGGCCTTCGCTTGGCTGGCCGCAAGGTCCGCCGCACTGACGCGACGATTGCGGTGGTGGACCACAATATCCCGACCGAGGACCGCAAGAACGGCATTTCCGAGGCTGAGAGCCGTCTCCAAGTAGAAACTTTGGAGCAGAACGTCGCCGCGTTTGGGGTTCCCTATTTCCCGGTCACGGACATCCGCCAGGGCATTGTTCATGTCATCGGCCCTGAACAGGGCATTTCCCTTCCCGGCATGACCATCGTCTGCGGCGACTCGCACACCAGCACGCACGGCGCGATGGGCGCGCTGGCGTTTGGCATCGGCACCTCCGAGGTCGAGCACGTGCTGGCGACCCAGACGCTGCTGCAAAAACCCGCCAAGAACATGCTGGTCCGCGTAGACGGCACCCTCCCCCCCGGCTGTTCCGGCAAGGACATCGTCCTCGCCGTCATCGGCAAAATCGGCACGGCGGGCGGTAACGGCCACGTCATCGAATTCGCGGGCGAGGCGATCCGCGCCCTGGACATGGCCGGGCGCCTGTCGGTCTGCAACATGAGCATCGAGGCCGGTGCTCGCGCCGGACTGATCGCGCCCGACGAGACAACCTTCGCCTACATCAAGGGCCGCCCCTACGCGCCGCAGGGCGAAGCCTTCGAACAGGCCGTCGCCTACTGGAAAACCCTGCCAAGCGACGCGGACGCGGTGTACGACAAAACCGTGGTCCTGAACGCGGCCGACATCATCCCGCAGGTCACCTGGGGCACCAGCCCGGAGACGGTCCTGCCGATCACCGGCATGATCCCGAACCCAGCGGATGAGCCGGACGAAGCCCGCCGCGCCCAGATGCAGCGCATGTTGACTTATATGGATCTGACCCCCGGCCAGCCCATCTCCGGCACCAAGATCGATGTGGTGTTCATCGGCTCGTGTACCAATTCGCGCATCGAAGACCTGCGCTCCGCCGCGAGCGTCGCCAAGGGCCGCCACGTCGCCCCCGGCGTGCGGGTCCTAGTCGTCCCCGGCTCCGGCCTGGTTAAAGCCCAGGCCGAACAGGAGGGCCTGGACAAGATCTTCCTTGACGCTGGCTTCGAATGGCGCGAACCGGGTTGCTCGATGTGCCTGGGCATGAACCCGGACAAGCTGACCCAGGGCCAGCGCTGCGCCAGCACCTCGAACCGCAACTTCGAAGGCCGCCAGGGCCCAGGTGGGCGCACCCATCTGGTCTCCCCGGCCATGGCCGCCGCCGCCGCCGTAACCGGCACCCTCACCGACGTCCGGGAGCTTGCATAATGGACAAATTCACCCTCCTGACCGCCGTCGCCGCGCCGCTGAATCTGGCCAACGTGGACACGGACAAGATCATCCCCGCCCGCTTCCTGAAGACCATCAAGCGCACCGGCCTGGGCAAAGACCTCTTTTCAGACCTGCGCTACGACTCGACCGGCGCGGAAAAGCCCGACTTCGTCCTGAACCAGCCCAAATACCGGGGCGCCAACATCCTGATCGCGGGCGAAAACTTCGGCTGCGGCTCATCGCGCGAGCACGCCCCCTGGGCGCTTTTGGATTTCGGCATCAAGTGCGTGATTGCCCCCAGCTTCGCCGACATCTTCCACGGTAATTGCTTCAAGAACGGCATCCTGCCAATCGCCCTGCCGCCCGAAATCTGCGAGCAGTTAATGGCGGACGCCGCCTTAGGCACCAACGCGCGCATCACCATCGACCTGGAAAACCAGGTCGTGGTCCGCCCGGACGGAAGCAAAATCCCCTTTGCGGTCGATCCCTTCCGTAAATACTGCCTGCTCGGCGGCCTGGACGACATCGCCCTGACCTTGGAACACGCGAGCGCGATCACCGACTACGAATCCAAAACCCCCACCTGGCAGCCCGCCATCCACGGAGTCTAACCGCCCATGACCGCGAACAAAAACATCCTCCTCCTCCCTGGCGACGGCATCGGCCCGGAGGTGATGGCCCAGGCCAAGCGCGTTCTGAACTGGCTCCAGGAGAGCAACCGCGCCAGCTTCACCCTGACCGAAGACCTCGTGGGCGGCGCCTCGATCGACGCGCACGGCACCCCCCTGACCGAAGCCGCCATGGCCCGCGCCCTGGCGGCGGACGCTGTACTTTTCGGCTCGGTCGGCGGCCCGCAATGGGATAACGTCCCCTTCTCCATCCGCCCGGAAGCAGCACTGCTGCGCCTGCGCTCGGAACTCGGCGTCTTCGCGAACCTCCGTCCGGCAAAGGTCTTCGACGCGCTGATCGATTCCAGCTCCCTGAAGCCCGACCTCGTGCGCGGCCTGGACATCATGATTGTGCGTGAATGCATCGGCGGTATCTACTTTGGCGAGCCCCGCGGCATCGAAACCCTGCCCGACGGCACCAAGCGCGGCATCAACACGGAAGTGTACACCACCCCCGAGATCGAGCGCGTTGGCCGAGTTGCCTTCGAGCTTGCCGCCAAGCGCCAGGGCCGCGTGTGCAGCGTCGAGAAAGCCAACGTCATGGAAAGCGGCCTGCTCTGGCGCCAGACGATGACAGCCCTGCAACAGGCCGAATACCCGAACATTGAGCTGAGCCACATGTACGCGGACAACTGCGCCATGCAGCTGGCCAAGAACCCCCGCCAGTTCGACGTTATCGTGACCGGCAATCTGTTCGGCGATATCCTCTCCGACCTCGCGGCGATGCTGACCGGCTCGCTCGGCATGCTTCCGTCCGCGACCCTGGGCGGGAAGGACGCTTCGGGCCGCCGCGCTGGCTTCTACGAGCCGATACACGGCTCCGCCCCGGACATCGCAGGAAAGAGCCTCGCCAACCCGCTGGCGCAAGTCCTCAGCCTCGCCTTGTTGCTGCGTTATTCCTTCGACATGGAAGAAGACGCCGCCCTCATCGAACAGGCGGTCGAAAACGTCCTGGCCAAAGCAGGCCGCACGGCCGACATCCCCGCCCCCGGCCGCGCCCGTATCTCGACATCTGAAATGGGTGACGCCCTGATCGCGGAGCTGAACGCGCTG
>DAOMCN010000169.1:0-5286 GCA_035427885.1 Acidocella sp.
GCCCTGGGCGATGACGCTGCCGTGATCCATGACGACGAGGTGCTGGCAGATGGTCATGACGAGCTTCATGTCGTGCTCAATGAGGAGGATGGTGGCGTTGAACTCGGTGTTGATGCGGCGGATCATGCGCATGAGGTCGGCGGTCTCCTGCGGGTTCATGCCGGCGGCGGGTTCGTCGAGCAGGAGGAGGCTGCCCTCGGTGGCGAGGGCGCGGGCGATTTCGACGCGGCGGCGCTCGCCCCCGGATAGGGCCAAAGCGGGGGTGCGGCGCAGGTGCGAAATGCCGAATTCGGCCAGCAACTCATCGAGCAGCGCGGCGCGATGATCGCGGTCAGGTTCCACCACTTCGATGGCAGCGGCGATATTTTGCTCGACGGTTAGACCCCGGAACACGCTGGCTTCCTGCGGCAGGTAGCCAATGCCGAGCCGTGCGCGGCGATACATGGGCAGGGTGGAGATATCGACGCCATCGAGCGTGATGGTGCCGCTATCGGCCTGGATCAGCCCAACGAGCATATAGAATGTGGTGGTTTTGCCGGCACCGTTGGGGCCAAGCAGGCCGACGGCCTCGCCGCGCTTTACCGAGAGCGAGACGTTGCGCACTACGGGGCGCTTTTTGAATTGTTTGCCAAGGCCGGTGGCCACTAGCCCGCCGTGGTCAGCGGGCGTTTGCAGGCTGCTCATTTGTTGTTCACCGTGTTGGGCAGGAGGGTTCCCGCGACCTGGCCGCCGGGGGCGGCGAGGAGGGTGGCGATGCCGGTTTTCATGTTCACCAGGGCGTCGCTGCCTTCCATCTCGTTCGGGCCGTGGATGATATGGACATCGCCGCCGAGGCGGGCGCGGCCGTCCTGCGGCAGGTAGACGCCGGAATCGCCGGTTGCGATGTCGCCGCCCGAATGGATCACGACGTGGCCGATGGCGTCCACCTTTTGCAGCGCGCCGGCCTGGGCCAGGGAGTCCGTGGCGGCGGCGGGCGTGGGCGTGGCGGTGGCGAGGTAGCCGATCAGCGTGTCGGCGGCGACGGAGCGGCCGTCATCGGCGACGATCAGGGCTTTGCCGCGAGCGATGGCCATGCGTTTCACGGCGTAATACTCGATCGCGTCGCGCGCGGTGATTGTGTCGTGCTGGGTGGTCAGCTTCAGCGCCGAGCCGGTCAGGACCAGGACGGAGGAATCAAGGTTATAGACGGCGTGGTCGCCGTAGGCGTTGTCCGTCGCGGTGTAGATGTGGACATGGCCGATGGCGTCCAGCTCGTAGAGTTGCGCGCCGCCCTGGTTCAGCGCGTCCGCCGCGTTGGTCGGGGCGGGGGCGCCGGGTTTTTTGCGGTAATGAGCGACCAGGTAATCAGCCGTGACGGTAACCGGGCCGCGCACCGCCTTGGCGTTGTCGGTCACGGTCACGGTCTCGGATGTCTGCTGCCAGGTGATGCCGCCTTTGGCGGTGATCTGGATCGGCACGGGCGGGCCGGAGGTGCTGCCGAGGTTGAGGCTCTGCGCGTAGGCGGTGCCCATCAGGAGCAGGGTCAATGCGAGGGTGGTGGGGAGGATGCGAAGGGTCATTGTGCCTGTGTCAGGGTCATGGCGACCGGGCCGTTGAAGGTGATGTCCGCCCCGCGATTGAGGAGGACGAAGCCGGAGGCGGCGATCAGCGTGCCGAAGGGACCGGTGACCTCGACCGGGGCGGTGCTGCTGGCACTGCCCGCGCGCAGGTCGATGGTGGCGGTGGGGGCGCTTAGGGTCGTGCCGTCGTTGCGGTAGAGCGTCACCTTGCCTGACAAGTCTAGCTGTTCGGATTGCTGGTGGAACAGGCCGGTGGTGGATTTGAGCATCAGCCAGGCGCCGTCTTTCAGGGTGATGTCGCCCGCGGGGTTGGTCAGGGCGATCAGTCCGCTGCTTTGTTCGTCGGCGGTGTCCGCGGTCAGGGTGTAGGGCTGACCTTGGGCGTCCGTGCCGTGGTATTGTGCGCCCTGCATGTGCGAGGCGGTACTCGCGGTTTGGGTGTTGGGCATGTGGTAGGTGACGCGGTTGGCGTCTGGGCCGGTGCGCAGATACGGGATCAGCACCAGGGTCAGGAGCAGGGCGACGGCGGCGAGCGGCAGGACTTTTTTGGCGAAGGTCACAGCCCGGCTGCGCCGTGCGGTTGCAGCGGATTCCGGGCGGGCGGTGCGCAGCGTGTCCAGCAGGTGCTCGCGCGGGGCGGGGCTCATGCCAAGCCGGCACGCAACAGGTCGTGGATGTGCAGGATGCCCTGGGCGTGGCCTGCGGCGTCGACGACGAAAAGGGTGGTGATCGGGCGGGCGGGGGCGTTCATCTCGCGCAGCGCCTCTTCGGCCAGGGCCTCGGGGGCGATGGTTTTGGGCGCGCGGTTCATGATTTCGTCCACCGCGCGGGTCAGCAGGTCCGGGCCCATCGCACGGCGCAGGTCGCCATCCGTTACTACGCCGAGGAGCTTGCCGGTCTCGTCCGCCACGCCGAGCGCGCCGAAATGCTTCGCGGTCATGGTGATCAGGGCGCGGTCCATTGTCGTGCCGGGGGGGACGAGGGGGAGTTCGTCGCCCTTGTGCATCAGGTCGCGCACGCGCTTGAGGCGGGCGCCGAGTTTGCCGCCGGGGTGGATGTCCCTAAAGTCTTTGGCGGAGAAGCCTTTGCGCGCAAGCAGGGTGACCGCCAGGGCGTCGCCCAGGGCCATCTGCATGGTGGTGCTCGTGGTTGGGGCGAGGCCGATGGGGCCGGCTTCGGGCGCGGGCGGGAGGAGCAGGGCGATGGTTGCGGCGAGACCCAGTGTGCTTTGCGGGGCGGCGGTGATGCCGATCAGCTTCAGGCCGAGGCGGCTGGCGTGGGCGACGATGGCGGCCAGTTCCATGGCTTCGCCGGAGTTCGAGAGCGCGATCACCGTGTCACCAGGGACGATCATGCCGAGATCGCCATGCGCAGCTTCGGCGGGGTGGACAAAGAGGGCGGGGGTGCCGGTCGAGGCCAGGGTGGCGGCGATTTTGCGGGCAACATGGCCGGATTTGCCCATGCCGGTGACCACGACGCGGCCGGGGATAGAGATCAGGTGGTCAACCGCCGCGCAGAAGGGCGCGCCCAAGCTTTCGCCAAGCGCGGCGAGCGCTGCGGCTTCTGTCGCCAGGACGTCGCGGGCGATGGAGAGGTCGGACGCGGCGTCCGCCGGGTGGATTGGAGCGGGGGGGAGCACAGTTTCGCCGATATTCATGGTGGGGGTATGAACAGCGGCGCTGCGCTGGTCAACTGACGTCCGCGCAACGCTTGGGCCCGCGGATTTAATGTTGAAATAAATCAGGCTCTTCGTAGCCCAGCAGGTCGAGTCGGGCGCGCATCGGCAGGAAGGCGTAAGCTGCCTGCGCGATATCCAGACGGTTCTCGCGGCGCAGCAGGGCTTCGAGCCTGGTCCAGATGGCGTGCAGGTAGAGCACGTCCGAGGCGGCGTAAGTAAGTTGTTCGGGGGAGAGGGATTGGCTGCCCCAATCGCTGGTTTGTTGCTGCTTGGAGATTTCCACCCCGGCAAGATCGCGGCAGAGGTCTTTCAGGCCGTGGCGGTCGGTATAGGTACGCACCAGTTTGCTGGCGATTTTGGTGCAGATCACCGGGGTGGTCAGCACGCCCAGGCCGTTCAGCAACGCTGCGATGTCGAACCGGGCGAAGTGGAAGAGTTTGGTCACGGCGGGGTCCGCCAGTAGGGCTTTTAAATTCGGGCAGTTGGGGCCCTGGCCGCCGAGGCGCTCGGGAGTGATCTGGACCAGATGGGCAGTGCCATCCCCGCTTGAGAGCTGGACCAGGCACAGACGGTCGCGGTGCGGATTGAGGCCCATCGTCTCGGTGTCGATGGCGACCATGCTCCCGAAGCTCAGGCCCGCGGGGAGGTCGTTCTGGTGCAGGGTGATTTTGTTCATCTTACCGGATTTCTTTCAAAAAATACGTGGTGCCCAGGAGAAGACTCGAACTTCCATGACCTTGCGGTCGCTAGCACCTGAAGCTAGTGCGTATACCATTTCGCCACCTGGGCACGGTGTATTTCCTGACCGGTAAGGGCCGGGTGCGGCCAGATACATGGACCGGGCGAGGGCGTCAACCCGCCTTGAGGGATGCGGCGTCTGCGCCTACAAGCGCTGCGTAACAAACAGGGGTATTTCATGCCGGAATTGAGCAAAATTGCCACGGTTTTTGGCGGGTCCGGGTTTATTGGCCGCTATGTGGTCAAGCTTCTCGCAGAATCCGGTTATATTGTGCGCGTTGCCGTGCGAGATACCGAAGGGGCAAAATTTCTCCGGCCGATGGGCGATGTGGGCCAGATCGTGTTGCTCCATGCGCCGCTGCATGAGGAGGCGCTGGTTGCGCGCGCGGTTCAGGGGGCGGAGGTCGTTGTGAACCTTACCGGAATCCTCTCCGAGCGGCGGGCGGGAGATTTTATGCGCGTGCATGCTGATGGGGCGGGGCGCGTGGCGCGACTCGCGGCGAGTTCAGTGGCGCGGCGGATGGTTCATGTTTCGGCCATCGGCGCGGACGCTTCCAGCCCCAGCCTCTACGGGCGCAGTAAGGCGGCGGGCGAGGCGGCGGTGCGCGCGGCGTTTCCCAAGGCGACGATTCTGCGGCCCTCAATCGTGTTCGGGGCGGAGGATCAATTCTTCAACCGCTTCGCCAAGATGGCGCTACTTTCGCCGGTGCTGCCTATTGTCGGTGGGACGACGAAGTTTCAGCCGGTCTATGTGGGCGATGTCGCCGCGGCGGTGATCGCGGCGCTGGCGCCCGAGGCGGCGGGGCAGACCTATGAGTTGGGCGGGCCTGAGGTTAAGAACTTCAAAGAACTCATTGAATATATGTTAAAAATTATCGAGCGCGAGCGGCGCGTTCTCGATCTGCCGCTGGGGATCGCGGCGTTGCAGGCGAAGGTTCTGGAGCGGTTGCCCGGGCGCTTGCTGACCACGGATCAGATCAAATTGTTGCAGCGCGATAATGTCGTGGCGCAGGGTGCGTTGGGGCTTGCTGATCTCGGTGTCGCGGCGACGCGGATGGAGCAGATTTTACCCGGATATCTAGGATTTTTCCGCGCCAGCAATGGTCGCCGGAATACGGAGTTTTGCGAATAGAACGCAAAGCGGTCCTATTTATGTGGGTTTTCTAAGTGAAAAGCAGCTAAATTTGGAGCGCTTGAAATGATTGGGTTCGTGATACTGACGTAAGTGTGAAAAAACGCTGGTAAGCGGCGGAATTTTGGGTTAATGACCAGCCTCGTGCGCTGCGGAGCAATCGTGCTTCGCAGCGTCTT
>DAOMCN010000170.1:0-2542 GCA_035427885.1 Acidocella sp.
TTCATGCTTTCCTGCGCCCGGCAATCGGCCGGCGTACCCCTTATCTACTGGTTGACCCGCACATCGCGCGCACCAGCCAACGGGCCGGTGATTTGAAACTTTGCATGGATTTGTCTGGCACGCAATCGCAATGCACGAAGAACAGGCACGCCCGCCAAGCGCAATTTGCCTAAAAAACAGTCAGACAGTATAAAACTTGGCCGCTTGGGGATTTTACGATAAGGACTTTACTTGTTCCTGGCCGGAGATGAAATGACATCCTCTCAACTACGCGACACGAGGCGGCAACTTCATGTTGACGCGATCCGTCTTGCACCTGAATTCAGTGCGTTTCGCGGGTTGACGGCGACGCTTCCGGAGCAGGCTTTCGCGCAGGCCGGGGTTTTGGGCTTTTATCTGCGGGTCGCATTGGAAGAGGCTTGGTTCGTGCAGCGCGGGGTTGCACCGCAGTTGGCGGAGCTGGCGGCGGCGCGGGCCGGGGCGCAGTTTATCCAGGCCGAGGCAGAGGCGCTGAGCAAAGCGGAGCGCGCTGTGCTGCCGGGGTGGGTCGAGAGCATGGCGGGCGATGTCGCGCCGCCGGTGGCGTTTTTTAACCAGTATTTTGGCGCATCGAACGCTGAAATTGCACGGATTCGGGAGGTTTGGGCGTTGCTCGGCACCGCAGAGGCGCTGATGGAGACCGGCGGCGATATTCGTCTTGCGCGTGATCCGCGTACTGCGCTCAATGGCTATGGGTGTAGCCATCGGCCACGGCCCTGGGCGGTGACGTTTGCGTCTTCCACTGCGTCTTCCTCTTCCGAGCGCGGGTATGAGGCGGTGGATCGGGCGAGGTTGCGCACGACGCTCAGGCTGCTGCGCGGGGGAAGTTCGCGCGCGGCGGTACGCGGCGCGCTCAACGAGGTGCGGCGCGGGCTCGTAAACGGGCTTGGCCTGCCGCGGGAGAGCGCCGTGGTGCTCGCGGCTTCGGGGACGGATAGCGAGTTGCTGGCGCTGGCGCTGACCTGCATGGGCGGGGCGGAGACGGCGATTCTCAATATTCTCATCGCCCCGGAAGAGACCGGACGCGGTGTGCCGATGGCGGCGCGGGGAACGCATTTCGCGGTCGATACGGCGCTCGGGCATGACGTTACCTATGAGGCACCGATTGCCGGGTTTCGCCCGGATACGGCGCTCGCCAATATCGCGCTGCGCGAAAAAGACGGGACGCTGCGGGGCGACGCCGAGGTTGAGGTGCAGATCCGTGCGGCTGTCGCGGCGGGGATCGGGCAGGGGCGGCGGGTGATCCTGCACGCGCTCGACCTCTCCAAGACCGGGCTGCTGGCGCCGCGCCCCGCGTTTCTGGCGCGGTTGCGTGAGGAGTTTGGCGCGGGCTTCGATATTGTCGTCGATGCCTGCCAGGCGCGGCTCTCTGCGCAGACAGTGCGGCGGTATCTGGCGCTCGAAGCGGTCGTGCTCATCACCGGCTCCAAGTTCTTTACCGGGCCGCCTTTTGCCGGGGCGGCGATTCTGCCGGGGAGCGTTGCGGCGCGGCTTGAGGCGGACAGGTTGCCGCAAGGGCTCAGCGCGTATTTTGGGCGCGACGATTTCCCCGCGCGCAGTTGCGCTGCGCGCGTGTTGCCGCCAGTGGGCAATTATGGACTGGCGCTGCGCTGGCAGGGGGCTCTGGCCGAGATGCGGGCGTTTTTGCGCGTGCCGGAGGGCAGGCGGGCGGAAATTATTGCTGGGTTCGGCGACACGGTGCGGGCGGCGCTGGGTACGCAGCCCGCGTTGCGACTGCTCGATGCGCCGCCGCTCAACCGCGGCGAGGGGGAGGAGGAATGGGAGCGGCTGCGTAGTATTTTTACGTTCTCGCTGCGCGCGCCGATGGAGCCTTCGCGCTGTCTGACTCCAGCCGAGGCGCGCTCGGTCTATCTCTGGCTCAATACCGATCTCTCGCCCTGGTTGCCCGAGGCGGGCGCGCTCGCGGCACGAATCTGTCATATCGGCCAGCCCGTGCCGTTGCCGCAGCCGCGCGGCGAGGGGCTGCAAGGGGCGCTCAGGGTTTCAGCGGGAGCGCGGCTGGTTTCGGGCGAGCCTTCGCATCGGGGGTTGGCGGCCAAGGCGCGGTTGGCGCGCGAGTTTGGCGATCTGTTACTCGTCTTTGAGAAAATTGCGCTGATCCTGCACCATTGGGAGGCGTTGTCCGCGGCGAATCCGGCGCCGCGGTTCCGTCCGGCGCAGGCTTCGCTCAAGGCTGCCGCGCGCCGCGCGCACGCCATATAGGCCGCGCAAAAATTATTGCGTCATGCGTATGACATTCTGATGACAAACGCCGCAGCCCTGCTAGCATCCAGACTTGGCAGGAGGGCAATGCATGGAAATTTTTGAATATTCGCGCAAGCTGGAGGAGTTGGACCAGCTCTTTAACGATCCCGAAGCGCCGATGGAACCGGCGCGGCTTTGGTCGTTGCTGGCGGAGATCGTTCGCTATGATCTGAAGCTACCCAGAGGGCACGCCGAACATTAGCGCGCCTGGAGGTCCGGGCCGGAATCGAACCGGCAT
>DAOMCN010000170.1:2552-5266 GCA_035427885.1 Acidocella sp.
GCCACCGGACCAGGGCGCTGGACGTCTATATCCTCGCCACGGCGTTGTCGGTCAAGACGCGATTTCATTCGAGCGGCGGCGCGCTGAGCGGCGCGGTTGAGTTATGCGCTGCCTGCCCGCTATAAAGGGGGCATAATTGCTTCAGGTAGAAGGTTTTCCATGTCAAGCTCCAGCACCCACGATATCGAACGCGAGATTATGGTGGATAATCAGGTCAGGCCAAACAAGGTAAATGACCGGCGAATCATCACGGCGATGCGGACATTGCCGCGCGAGGCGTTCGCGCCGACAGGAGCGAATGCTTATGCGGATGTCGATGTCGCGCTGGGCGGCGGGCGGTTTTTGCTCTCGCCTATGTTGACGGCGCGCCTCGCGCAGTTGGCGCTGGCGGGTGATGCGGGTAATGCGCTCGTGGTCGGGGCGGGGGCGGGGTATCTTGCCGCGGTGCTCAGCGCGACTGGGTTGCATGTTGTGGCGCTGGAAGAGGAAGCGCGGTTAGATACCGGGGCGCTGGCGCGGGTCGCGCCACAGGTCGAGGCTGTGCGCGGGCCGCTGGCGGCGGGCTGGGGAGCCAACGGGCCTTATGATCTGATCGTGATCGAGGGAGCGGTGCCGGAAATCCCTGAGAATTTCGCGGCGCAGTTGGCGCCGGGTGGGCGGGTTATCACGATTTTGGCCGATGGGCCGGAGGCGGGCGGGATTGGCCGCGTGGTGGTTGGCGAGGTCGCGGGCAAGGGCTACGCACTGGTCCGGACGCTGGATTGCACGGCGCGGATTTTACCGCAATTTCAACGCGCTGCTGCCTTTAACTTTTGAGATGAACATGATTTTTTCGCGCCGTTATACGTTACTCGCCGGGATTGCGTTGGGTTCTGGATTACTGTTGCCACCTTGCGCCGCGCTGGCGGCGCCGCCGCAGACGCTGACCCAGGCGCTGGTCGATGCCTACAACAATAACGCCACGCTGCAGGCGCAGCGCGCCGCGTTGCGCGCCGCCGACGAGGGGGTGCCCGCCGCGCTCTCCGGCTGGCGTCCGACGGTGCAGCTTACCGGCACCGAGGGGCGGATTAACAGCAATGTGACACTCCCGATTAGTGGTACCAACCTGACAACGACGCAGCACGAGCACTATGCCCAGACCATCGGCCAGGCGATTGTTACGCAGCCGATTTATAGCGGCGGTAAGGTGATCGCCTCGACCCGCGAGGCGAAGAACGCGGTCTATGCGGCGCGGGCGCAGTTGCTCGCGACGGAACAGACGGTGTTCCTCGACGTGGTCAATGCGTATGTCACCGTGATTACCGATACCCATGTGTTGGCACTCGATAAGAGCAACCAGGATGTCCTGGCACAGCAGTTGAAGGCGACGCAGGAGCAGTTCAATCTCGGTGAGATAACCATGACCTCGGTGGCGCAGGCCCAGGCTTCGTTGGCGCAGGCCAAGGAGCAGGTCGAGGTCGCGGATGGCAATCTGCAGATCGCCAACGAGAATTTCAGGAAGCTTGTGGGCGAGTATCCGGGGCAGCTCGCGCCGCCGCAGCCGCTCAGCCTGCCGGTGTCCTCTAAAGAAGAGGCCGCCGCCGCCGCCGTTGCCAATAATCCGAATGTGGTTGCCGCCAAGTTCTCGGATGCCGCTAATAATGACGCTGTCGATGTCGCGTTCTCAGCGTTGCTGCCTCAGGTCAGCGTGCAGGCTTCGGCGTTTAGCGAGACTGGCTATTCGGGCCAACATTCGAAGATGACTGGCGGCGAGGTGCTCGGGCAGTTGACCGTGCCGCTCTATCAGGGCGGTTCGGAATACTCGGGAATTCGTCAGGCGCGGGCCAAGGAGCAGCAAAGTTTCGCCAGTATTCTTGACGCTCAGCGGACCGCCTATGGGCAGGCGACGCAGGCTTGGGTCGGGCTTATCGCCTCGCGCGATGCGATTGTTAGCACCAATGCCGAAATCAAGGCCAACGCCATCGCGCTTGATGGTACGGAACGCGAAGAACTGGTCGGCACGCGAACCACGCTCGATGTGCTGAATGCACAGCAGTTGCTGTTAAATTCGCAAGTGCAACAGGTTCAGAATATCGCGACGCTGGTCAACAACTCCTATCAGGTCGCCGAGGCGATCGGCCGCTTGACGGCGACGGATCTTGCGCTTCCTGTGACTCAGTACGATGATTTAAAATATTATAATGCTGTTAAGTATGCCGGATTTGGTACCGGCGAGACGGCGGACAGAAGGGCAGGGGTCGCAAACAACGGCACGCTGCTTGATGCGAATGAGACTTCAGTGATTGCTGATGAGCCGCCCAAAACGCCCATGCCCTGAAAGATGAGATAATGAGCGACAGCAACGATCTTGAGAATAACGCCGACCCGCGAGGGGCTGTCGAGCCCTCAATGGAGGAGATTCTCGCCTCGATCCGGCGGATTTTGAAAGAGGAAGAAGGGACCCGCGCTGTTTCCGAGGAAACGGACGATGATATGCTGGTGCTTGATGAGTCCATGATGGCGCCGGTTCACGGGGATGTTCCGCTCGGTGCGGAACTGCCTGGTGATGCGCAGGCGCCTCAAGCGGACACGCATAACGGGAATGTCTATCCCAGCTCAGCCCCAGAGGTTGTAACACGAGATTTTGTATTGTCCCAGGCGTCGCAAAATGGGTTGTTAACAAATCGTGAATTTACAGATACTGAATGGCCTCTACAGGAGAGTAACGTGAACGA
>DAOMCN010000171.1:0-5233 GCA_035427885.1 Acidocella sp.
GGCGAGGCGGACGAGGTGGTGCCGGCGGGCCTGTCCGGCGCCGCCGCCTTGGTGCTGCGCGAGGCCGGCGTACCGGTCGAGACCGTGTTCACCCCGGGGCTCGACCACAGCATCGGCGAGGCGGGCATCGCCGCCGGCATCGCGCTGCTGGAACGTAGCTTCGCCGGAACGCCGTAACCGCCCGCGCTCACGGCCCCCCCCCACGCTTACGGCCCACGCTAACGGGCAGGTTAAATCCGCGGCGGCGCCGTTGATGCTTTCGCGCGCTTCGCCAAATGCGAAGATACGCAGAAAGGATTTTACGATGAGCGAGACCGAGCACCCGATTTATAACATCAAGAATTTCTTCGTGACGGGCTTGCGCAACGCCCATTCGATGGAGACGCAAGCGATCCAGATCATGTCGCGGCAGGTCGAGCGGGTGACCGACTACCCTGACCTCGAGGCCATGCTGCGCCGGCACATCGCGGAATCCGAGCAGCAGCGGACCCGGCTGGAAGAGGTGATCGAGGAACTCGGCGAGTCCTACTCCAGCGTCAAGGATGCAGCCCTCGGCGTGGTTGGTAATGTGATGGCGATGGCGCATATCCCGGCCTCCGACGAGGTCATCAAGGACACGATGGCGAATTACGCGTTCGAGCATTTCGAGATCGCCGCATACAAGACGCTGATTACCGTCGGCGAAGCGCTGGGCTCGGGCGACGCGGTGTCGGCAGCGCGCGCATCGCTGGCGGAGGAGGAGCGGATGGCCGCCTGGATCCACGACCATCTCGGCTCGACCGTGCTGCAATTCATGGCGCTGGCGAAGGGTGAGGGCGCCCCGCGGGAAACCAAAGTGCCGTGACAAACCGGTGACAACCGCCGCCCACCCTTGCGGCGCGGCGGCGGTTTTGTCATAAAGCCCGCATGACGCGACGCAACCACCAGATATGGCAGGGTTTAGCGCTTAGACCCCAAAATTTGGTTCCCTTCTGGGACAGGTTCAGTAATGCCTGACGGCGGGTTCAATTACCCCGCCCTTGTGCTGAATGCGGATTTCCGTCCGCTCTCGTATTTTCCGTTGTCGACTTGGAACTGGCAGGACGCCGTCAAAGCGGTGTTCCTCGACCGGGTTTCCGTGCTGTCGGAATACGATCGCGAGGTGCGGTCGCCCAGTTTCGCGATGCGGCTGCCGAGCGTGATCGCGCTGCGCGATTTTATCCCCTCGGCCCGCATGCCGGCCTTCACCCGGTTCAACGTGTTCCTGCGCGACGGGTTCACCTGCCAGTACTGCGACTTCAAGCGCGCCGCACCGGAGCTCACCTTCGACCATGTGATCCCGCGCGCGCGCGGCGGCCGCACCAGCTGGGAGAATGTCGTGACCGCCTGCGGCGCCTGCAACCTGCGCAAGGGCAGCAAGCTGCCGCGCGAATGCAACATGATCCCCCGCCAGGAGCCGCGCCGGCCGACGAGCTGGGAATTGCAGGACCGCGGACGCGGCTTTCCGCCGAATTATCTGCATGAGAGCTGGCGGGACTTTCTATACTGGGATTCGGAACTGGAGAATTGATGCTGACGTTGACGCAGGCGCAAAAAATCGCCGAGGCCGCCCTCACCCATGCCGGGAACCAAGGCTATAAACCGCTTGCGATCTGCGTGCTGGATGCGCGCGGCGCGCTCAAATTCTTTGCCGCCCAGGACGGCACCAGCCTGAAGCGCGGCGAGATCGCGCTCGGCAAGGCCGATGGCGCGATGGCGCTGGGGCTGGGCTCCCGCGCCCTGATGAAGCGCGCCGAAACCCAGGCGTATTTCATCGCCGGAGCGGCAAGCGCCATCGGCGGCTCGCTGGTCGCGGTGCCGGGTGGCGTGCTGATCAAGCAGGATGGCGAGATCATCGGCGCGGTCGGGATCTCGGGCGATACGTCGGACCATGACGAGGCTGTGGCCATCACCGGTATTGTTGCCGCTGGCTTTGAGGCGGATGGCGGGTAGGTAAGCAAGCGCTTCTTTTTCTGAAGAAAAAGAAGCAAAAAGACTTCTGTTACGCTGGGCCGTGGCCTTTGACGCCGCCAACTCCCATGTCCCAGCTTACAAAAATTTTTGGTGCCGTTTTTTTAAAAAGCGGCCGCTTCTCTTTCCGCTCTATACGCAGAAATACGCATACGCCGCGCTAAACCACTTATTCGCAGCATCTCCGATCTATGGCGTGATCATGACACGAGGGAGAGCCAGTCCCCGGTTTCGTCACGTCAACGGCGCCCGAGCGCCTGAAGGAGATTGTGCATGTCAACGACGACGCAAGGCGCTGCGCCACCGGATGCGGCCGGTCCGCGGCGCAAATTCAATGGGCTGGTGAACAATCCGGTCTTCGAGGATTATTCCCTGCGCTATGCGCCGAAGAGTTTCCGAACCTGGTCGCAATATGCGGTATTTTCGGCGGCACTCGGCGGCATCGCCTATCTCGCTGACCAGGCGATCGGCGGTTCGCTTGCCGTGCAGTTCGGGTTCGCGAACGCCTTCTGGGGCATTCTCGCAGCCGCCGTCATCATCTTTCTCACCGGCATCCCGATCGCCTATTACTGCGCCAAATATAACGTCGACGTCGATCTGCTGACGCGGGGGGCGGGTTTCGGCTATCTCGGCTCGACCATCACCTCGGTCATCTACGCCTCGTTCACCTTCATCTTTTTCGCTCTTGAAGGCTCGATCATGGCGCAGGCCTTCAACCTGTATTTCGGCATTCCGCTGCCCATCGGCTACGCGCTCGGCTCGTTGCTCATCATTCCGTTGGTCACCTTCGGGATGACGCTGCTCTCCAAGCTGCAGGTCTGGACGCAGCCAATCTGGCTTACGCTGCTATTCGCGCCGCCGATCGCGGTGCTGGCGATCGATCCGCATGCGGTCGGCAACTGGATGAATTTCGCAGGCTCGAGCCCGAGCAAATCGAATTTCGACCCGCTGCTGTTCGGCTCCGCCGCCGGCATCGCCCTGTCGCTGATCGCGCAGATCGGCGAGCAGGCGGATTATCTGCGCTTCATGCCGAACAAGACGAAGGCGAACTCCTTCGGCTGGTGGCTGGCGGTGCTGGGTGCGGGTCCTGGTTGGGTCATCCTGGGCGCTGCCAAGCAGCTCATGGGCTCGTTCTTCGCCTCGCTCGCCTTCACCCATGGCACGCCGCTGGCACAGGCGAACGAGCCGATCCAGATGTACCATACCGGCTTCACCTATATTCTGGGCGGCGGCATGGCGGCGGTCTCGGTCGCGACCTTCTTCGTGATCCTGAGCCAGATCAAGATCAACGTGACCAACGCCTATTCCGGCTCGCTCTCCTGGTCCAACTTCTTCTCGCGCATCTTCCACGCGCATCCTGGGCGTGTCGTCTACATCTTCTTCAATGTCGGCATCTCGTTGACGCTGATGGAGCTGAATATGTTCTCCTTCCTCGGGCATATTCTCGGCTTCTATTCCAACGTCGCGGTCGCCTGGATCGGTGCGGTGACGGCGGATCTCGTGATCAACAAGCCGCTCTTGAAACTCAGCCCGTCCTATGTCGAGTTCAAGCGCGCGCATCTCTACAACTTCAACCCGGTCGGCTTCGGCGCGATGGCGATCGCCTCGGTGATTTCGGTCGCGGCGTTCTTCGGGTTGTTTGGCCCGTACGGCGCGGCGTACTCCGCCTTCATCGCGCTCGGCGTCTCGTTCATTTTGTCGCCCATCATCGCGATCGTCACCAAAGGCAAATACTACATCGCCCGCGATGCGAACTACCATGCCGGGGTCGCGCATAGTGCGATGACCTGCGTGTCCTGCGTCTATGAGTACGAGAAGGAGGATATGGCGGGCTGCCCGTTCCATAAGGGTTCGATCTGCTCGCTCTGCTGCTCGCTCGATGCCGAGTGCCACGACATGTGCAAACAGCCGCATGCCGCGCCCGTGCTCTCTTTCGGCACCCCGGCGATCTAGCCACCGGTCGACAAAAATCCGGGGGCCTCGCGCCCCCGGAAATTCGATGAACCACCAGCCATCTTGCGAGGAGAGACCCATGCTGCACGGCGATATTTCCAGTAGCAACGACACGGTCGGCGTGGCCGTGGTGAATTACAAGATGCCGCGGCTGCATACGCGCACCGAGGTGCTCGCGAACGCGCAGAAGATCGCGGAGATGATCAAGGGCATGAAGCTCGGCCTGCCCGGCATGGATCTGGTGATCTTCCCCGAATATTCCACGCACGGTATCATGTATGATGCCGCCGAGATGATGCAGACGGCTTCGGTTATTCCCGGCGAGGAGACAGAGATTTTCGGCGCCGCCTGCCGCGAAGCAAAGGTCTGGGGCGTGTTTTCACTGACCGGCGAACGGCATGAGGAACATCCGGACAAGGTACCCTATAACACGCTCGTGCTGATCAACGACCAGGGCGAGATCGTGCAGAAGTACCGCAAGATCCTGCCCTGGGTGCCGATCGAGGGCTGGTATCCGGGCGGCTGCACCTATGTCTCAGAGGGGCCGAAGGGGCTGAAGATCAGCCTGATCATCTGCGATGATGGCAACTATCCGGAAATCTGGCGCGACTGCGCGATGAAGGGGGCAGAGCTGATCGTGCGCTGCCAGGGCTATATGTACCCGGCCAAGGAACAGCAGATCATCATGGCGAAATCCATGGCCTGGGCCAATAACTGCTATGTCGCGGTTGCCAACGCCGCTGGCTTCGACGGCGTTTACTCCTATTTCGGCCATTCCGCGATCATCGGCTTTGACGGCCGCACGCTCGGCGAATGCGGTGAAGAGGAGAACGGCATCCAGTACGCCGCACTGTCGAAATTCCTGATCCGCGACGCGCGCAAAAACATGCAGTCGCAGAATCACCTCTTCAAGCTGCTGCATCGCGGCTATACCGGCATGATCAATTCGCGCGAAAATCAGCCGGGCATGGCGGTCTGCCCGTTCGACTTCTACCGGGAATGGGTGACCGATCCGGAGGCGACGCGCGCGAAGGTCGAGGCGCTGACGCGCGGTTCGGTCGGAACCGCGGAATGCCCGATCGAGGGCCTGCCGAATGACGGCTTCGCCAAGGCGGCGGAGTAGCGCGCCACAGTGCAGCAATTTTGATGGCTATTTTGGGCGCTTTGGACCGATGAAGCGCCGGATGGTCCCTGGTCGCCTCGCTATCTTCCCATGCGAACCCTGCAACGATATCGGAATCGATACGGCGGTGGCAGGAAAATGGCGTAAAATTTTTCTTGACGAGGGGCC
>DAOMCN010000172.1:0-5228 GCA_035427885.1 Acidocella sp.
ATCCCAAGTTAAAATTTACAAAAGTTTTTTGGTGCCTTTTTACAAAAAAGCAGAACTTGCCTTCAAATTGTCTGAGCGGCGGCGTGGGCGCTGGACCAAGCCCATTGGAAGTTATAGCCGCCGAGCCAGCCGGTTACGTCCACGGCTTCGCCAATGATGAAGAGGCCGGGAACGGATTTGGCTTCCATGGTTTGCGAGGAGAGGAAGTCCGTGTCCACGCCGCCTGCGGTGACTTCGGCTTTGGCGAAGCCTTCCGTGCCGTTGGGGTGCAGGGGGAAGCGGTTGATGAGGTCGGCGGTGTTGCGCAGGGCTTTGTTGGGCATGTCGCCGATGATGTGGTTGCCGAGCGGGGGTTGGAGCAACGCGTGGGCGAGGCGGGCGGGGAGGAATTCGCCCAGGATGGTTTTCAGCTCCGCTTTCGGGCGACTGGCTTTGCGCTCCAGTAGGAGGGGGTAGGCGTCTTCATCGGGGAGCATGTTGATCGCGAGGGTGGATTCGCGGGGCAGGTAGGTTGAGATTTGCAGGATCGCCGGGCCGGAAAGGCCGCGATGGGTGAAGAGGACGTTTTCGCGGAATTTGCGTTTGCCGTAGCCTGCGACTGCATCGAAGGAGACGCCACTTAAGCCCTGCATCCAGGCGAGGGTTTTTTCGTCGAAGGTGAGCGGAACGAGGCCGGGTTTGATGTCAGTCAGACCCAGGCCGAACTGGCGGGCGATTTCGTAGGTGAAGCCGGTGGCGCCCATTTTGGGGATCGAGAGGCCGCCGGTCGCCATGACCAGGGCTGGGGCGGTGTGGGTGATGCCGTTGGCGGTGACGGAGAAGCTGTCACTACGCGAGATTTCGGTGATCGTTTGCGAGAGGCGCAGATCTACGGCGGCGGCGCTGCAGAGAGACAGCAGCATCGCGAGGATGTCGCGCGCGGAGGTGTCGCAGAAAAGCTGGCCGAGTTTTTTCTCGTGGTATTTGATGCCGTGGGCTTCGACCAGGGCGATGAAATCCGAGGGTTTGTATTTGGCCAGGGCGGATTTGGCAAAATGGTGGTTGGCGGAGACGAAATTTTCCGCTGTGACGCGCTGATTCGTGAAGTTGCAGCGGCCACCGCCCGAGATCAGGATTTTGGCGCCGGGTTCGGCGGCGTGGTCGAGTAGGAGAACGCGCTTGCCGCGCTTGCCCGCCTGGGCGGCGCAGAACAGGCCGGCGGCGCCTGCGCCGATGATGATAACGTCGTAAGACTGGGCCAAGGGGATACTCCGATTCCGGAGCTGTATGCGCTATCGGAGGGGATTGGGCAAAGGGTCAGGCTTCCGCGATCAGCCGCCCGCTTTCCTGCACGCCCAGGGCTTGCAGGGTTTTCAGCGCGGCGTTCAGGCCGCGGTTGAGCTGCACGGCGCGGCGGTTGGCGTTGACGGAACGTTTGGCGAAGCGGGCCAGGGCGAAGCGCAGGGCTTCGGCGAGGCCGGCGGCGTCCTCTTCCTCGATATGGCGCAGTTGGGCGGCGGCGGCAGCGAGGCTGGAGGCGCCCAGGCGGCCCATAGTGTCGGCGATGTCGGCGAAGGCGGGGGCTGACGATTTCAGGGCGAATTCGACCGTTGCGGCGGCTTCGGAGATTTCGTTGGGTTGGCCGGTCAGCATCAGCTCGTCGAGGTGTTGCAGCTTGATGCTCAGGTCTTCAACCAGTTCCAGGCCTTGTTGCAGTTGCGCCGCGACCAGGGGCGGTTCGCCGCCAGGGGGGATTGGACGAAACTGCCCGGCCATGTTCATTATTTTGTTTCTTTCAGAACCGTTGCGATTGCCTGGGCGAGTTTTTCGGGGGCGACGTTGTACGTGCCAGATTGGATGGCGCTGCGGATTTGCGCCACGGCGGCATGGTTGATGCCGTCCGAATTGCGCGCCGCGTTGAGCAACTGGGTACTGGTCTGGGCGGCGGCGCTCAGGGTTACGGAGTCGCTCTGCGCGGTGGAGGAGGTTTGCGCGGACGGGGCGGCGCTGGGCGCGGCGGGCGGGGTTGTGGCCTGCGGCGCGGCTTGCGCGGGGGGCGGGGTCTGGGCGAAGGGGGAGATGGTGCTGCTCATGCGGCTATCGCGCTTTCAGATGCTTTTATCATGTCACGGTCAAGGATGGCCAAGGCGGTCTCGAAATCTTCCAGGGCGGCCGGGTTATTTTCGGCGTTCGCGCGGAACAGGTTGTAGCGCAGGGCGGTGTAGATCGTCATCAGCGCGGGGCCGAGGGAGGCTTCTGATTCAGTGTCCAATATGCCGGTCAGGATGTCCAGCAGCTTGTCGGCGCGCAGGATCATCTCGGCCTTAGTTGCGTGGTCTCCCGCTGCCAGCGCGGCTTGTGCGCGCTTGCCGTAGAAGCGCAGACCGCGCCAGCCCTGGCGGAGCCAGGCGACATCTGCTTCGCCGTCGAACATTCCGGCGCGATAGCCGTTGATCGTGTCCATTGTCATTGCCTGTTATCCGCTAGCCGCTGCTGTTGCTGGAGGAGGTGTTGGTGAAGATGTTGAGATAGGCCTGGGAGATCGAGGCCGCGTTCGAGGCGTTGATCGCCGTGGTGTATTGCTGGACCAGGAGCTGGAGCTGGGTGTTGTTCTGCTTCGTGGTCTGGGTGATCTGGCTGTCGATACTGGTGATCGTGGCCTGGAGGGAGTTGGTCTGCGCGCCGATGTTGCCGGTGGATTTGGCCGAGGTGCCGGTGGTTCCGGTCGTCGTCTTGCTGGCGCTGCCTGAACCGCCGATGGCGGCGGTGGTGATGGTGTCCAGGGATTTATAGATCTGGCTGATCAGATTCTGCACGGCGGTCGGGTTTTTGGCGTAGGCGGAGGAGAAGCTCGTGCTGTCGAACGAGACGGTGCCAGCGCTGCTGACCTTCAGGCCGATGCTGTTCGCGCTGATGCCGCTGGCGGCGGCGCCGCTGACCGTGGTGAGGAGCTGGTTGCTCAGGTTGGTTGCGGTGAAATTGCCCAGCAGGGGGCCGGATTTCGCGGCGCTGGCCGAGGAGGTGCTGGCCGAGCTGGGGGGGACGAATTTGGTTTCCTTGGCGATGGCGGAGAGCGCCGAATTCAGGCTGTTGGCGACGGAGGAAACCGCGCCGGAGAGTGCGGTTGGGGCGGAGCTGACCGTTACCGTCGTGGTGCCCGAGCCGACCAGGGTGAGGCTCAGGCCCGAGACCGCGCTGCTGAGCGAATTGGTCTTGCTGGTGACGGGGACGCCGTTGAGCGAGAGTTTTGCGTCGCTCGCGGTTTGGGCCAGGACTTCCGTGCCGGGGGTGGCGGCGCTGTAAGCGAACTGGGCCAGCGCGCCGGTGCCTGCGACGGAAAAGGCCTGGGAGCTGCCGGTTGAACTGCTTTGCAGCACCAGACGCGCGCCTGCCGCGGTCCCGATGACGCTGGCCTGGATGCCGCCCGCGGCTTTGTTGATCGCGGCGGCGACGCCGTTCAGCGTCAGGCTGCCGGAGCCGACGGAGACGCTCTCGGTCTTGCCGTTTTGCAGGGTGAAGTTGAGCGAGCCCGCGCCGCCGGTCAGCGCGGCGGCGCCGGAGCCGAGGAGGGCGGAATAAATCTCCTGGGTCTTGGCCAGGGTTACGCCGGTCAGGTTGTAGGTGCCGGTTGCGGCGGTGTTGCTCGCGGTGGCGGTGGCTACGGTTGTGCTTGTGCTGTTGGCCGAGCGGCTGTTGATGGTGGCGGCGCTGCTGATGCCTGCCAGGGATTTGGAGAGGGTGGACATTGCGCCGCTGATCGTGCCCCAGGCGGAGATTGTTGCTTTGTCTGTTGCCACCTGGGTCTGCATGGCGGTGATGGGGGCCTGCAAGCGGGCCTGCACCTGGGCGATCTGACTGGAGACCTGGCTGGAGCCGAGACTGCTTACGGTGGACATGGCGTACCCCTTGGGTTTTGGCGGGTATTACGGGAAAGGCGCGGGCGGGGGCGCGATGCCCCGGCCCGCCGGTTTCAGGCTTACGGCAGCAGCGAGAGATAGGATTGCTGCAGCTGGGTCGAGGACTTCAGCGCGGCAACGCCGGACTGCGCCTGGATCTGCGCCGAGGTCAGCTGGTTGGCAACCATCGGGATGTTGGCATCCTGCACCACACCCAGCGCGGTGGTCACGTTCTGGCTGGTGGCGTTGAGGTTGTTGATATTGGCGGTCAGCGCCTGCTGCACCGCGCCGAGCTGGCCACCCTGGTTGTTCAGCGTGCCTAGAGAGTACTTCACGACATTAAGCGCCGCGTTGGCGCCCTTGGCGGTGGAGACGTTCATGTCGCTGAGAGCAGCCAGTTTCGACGCGCCCTTAACACCGATAGCCGAGCCATTAGCTACGGAGAAGGTACCCGAGGATTGCAACTGCACCTGCCCTTGAATGACGGCCGAAGCAGCACCGGTCTTGATCACCTGAGCACTGGTAAGCGCGGTGCCCTTTGAATCCACCGCAGTAAGCGAGCCAGAGCTGGCGCCGGTGATGTTGATGTTTTGGCCAGCCGCCTGGGTCAGAACAAGGTTGTTATTCTTGTCGAGGGAGGCAGTGATGCCGCTGGTTGAGCTCTGGCTATTGATCTCAGAGACCACGCCCGCTCCCGAGGAGGCGACGATCGTCTGTGCTGTCCCAATCCCGGAGCTAGTGCCTTTGCCCGTGCCAGCCTGGATGCTAAACGCGATCTGGCCACCCGTGCCCGTGGCAAGCTGGAACGATGCCTGAGTATAGGCCTGCGCCGAAACGCCACCCTGACCTGACACCGTGTTGATCGCCGAGGCGAGCGTGGCAGCCGACATACCTGCCGTGGACGTCACCTTCTCAGTCTGGCCATTAGACCCAGTAATGGTTGCTGTGCCTGCCGTGAAGCTACCTACTGTGGCACCGCCTGCGGCGGGTGTTGGCGCCCCCAATTTGATGGCAGCACTACCGAACTGACCGTTCGACGCCGTGCCGTTGGTGCCAGTATAAGCAGTCGCTGACGCCGACGAGTGATACATGCCGATGGCGCTGGCATTCGTGTTGGCGATGGAGAGACTCGTTGTCTGCCCCTCATTCGCGCCGACCTGCAGCTGCACGCCCGAGAAAGAACCGTTCAGCAGGTTGATGTTGTTGAACTGGGTCTGGTTGGCGATGGTTGAAACCTGGCCGGTCAACTGGCCGACAAGGTTCTGCAGGGACTGGGATTCGGACGCCGTCTGCGTGCCGTTGGCCGCCTGCACGGCGATCGAGTTCAGCTGCTGGGTCATGCCGATCTGCTGC
>DAOMCN010000173.1:0-5222 GCA_035427885.1 Acidocella sp.
GAGGACGCTCTGCCGCCCGGCGCGCGCGCGGTTGCCGCACCGGTGCCGGGCAGTGTGTGGCAAGTGCTGAAGGCACCCGGCAGTCTGGTCGCCGCGGGCGAGACGTTGATGATCCTTGAATCCATGAAGATGGAAGTCCGCGTTTCCGCCCCTGCGGCCGGGCGGCTTGCCATGCTGAGCGCCAACCCCGGTACCGCCGTGCGTGCGGGCCAGCGGCTATGCGTCATCCAACCGGAGTAAGACCGTGATCCCTGACCTGCTGGAAATCCCCGCCATCAAAGCCGCCTTCGCTGCCGGGCTGACGCCGGAGGCGCTGGTGCGCGCGTTGTACGAGCGCATCGAAAATTACCCCGACAAAGCCGTGTTCATCTCGCTGGTGCCGCGCGAGGCCGCGCTGGCCGCCGCGCGCGCCGTGGATTTGGCGCTGCCTCTGGCGGGTATCCCATTCGTGGTGAAAGACAATATCGATGTGGCGGGGATGCCCACCACCGCGGCCTGCCCGGAATTTGCCTATACCCCGGCCAGCGATGCCACGGTGGTGGGCAAGCTGCGCGCGGCGGGAGCGATTTTGCTCGGCAAGGCCAATCTCGACCAGTTCGCCACCGGGCTGAACGGCACGCGCTCGCCCTACGGCGCGCCGCGCTGCGTGTTCGATGCCGATTATATCTCGGGCGGCTCGTCCTCCGGCTCGGCGGTCGCGGTGGGCGCCGGGCTCGCCTCCTTTGCGCTGGGGACCGACACCGCCGGCTCGGGCCGCGTGCCGGCCGCCTGCAACAATATCGTGGGGCTGAAACCCAGCATCGGGCGGCTTTCCACGGCCGGCATGGTGCCGGCCTGCAAAAGCCTGGATTGCGTTGCGGTGTTCGCCAATTCCGCCGCCGACGCCATGGCGGTGCTGGCGGCCGCCGAGGGCTACGATGCGGCCGATGCCTATTCGCGGCCGCCGGCCAACGCGGCGCTGCCGGCCATGCCCAGTCTGGGGGTGCTGGCGCCCGAGGACCGTGACTTTGCCGGCGATGACGCGGCCGCGACGCTGTACGAGGCAGCGCTGGGGCAGGCCAGGGCGCTTGGCTGGACCGTCACGGAGATCGACTACGCGCCGTTCCGGGACATCGCCGCACGGCTCTATGGCGGCGCGTTCGTGGCCGAGCGTCTGGCGGCGGTAAAGCAGTTTTACACCGCCCATGCGGCGGCGTTCGATCCGACCGTGCGGCAGATCATCGGCGGTGCGGCGCGCTTTTCGGCCGCCGACGCCTTTGCCGATATCTACCACGTGCAGGCATTGCGCCACGCGACGCGGGCCGAACTCGCCAAAGTGGATGCGCTGCTGCTGCCCACCGCGCCGACGATCTTCACGGTGGCACAGCTGGCCGAGCAGCCCATCGCCCATAATTCCACGCTCGGGCTGTACACCAATTTCGTGAACCTGCTGGATCTCGCCGCCATTGCCCTGCCGGCCGGGTTCCGTGCGAACGGCTTGCCCTTTGGCGTGAGCCTCATCGGCCCAGCTTTCTCGGAGGCGGCTCTGGCCGGCTATGCCAGCGCCCTACATGCAGCACTCGGGTCGGGCAGTGGGGTAGCCCGGCTGTCCGCCGGCGGCACCTTCATCGCGCCCGTGCCCGAGGAGGTCACGCTGGTCGTGGCCGGCGCGCATCTCTCCGGCATGGCGCTGAACCAAGAGCTGCTGGCGCTCAAGGCCCGGCTGATCCGCGCCACCACCACGGCCCCCGCCTACCGGCTCTATGCGCTGGCCACCACGCCGCCCAAGCCCGGACTGGCCCACCGGCCGGGGCATGAAGGCGATGGCATCGCCGTCGAAGTCTGGGGGCTGACGGCGGAAGCATTCGGGCGTTTCGTTGCCGCCCTTCCGGCCCCGATGGGCATTGGCCGTGTCGAACTCGCCGATGGCTCGGTGCATCCGGGCTTTTTATGCGAGGCCTACGCGCTGGAAGCTGCGAGCGATATCACCGCGCATGGCGGATGGCGCAGGTATCTCGAATCCCGGACATGACCTCGGGCGCGGTTTTGTAAGACGTGGGGACATCCGTCCGGCGAGAAACTGCTTAACAAGGGAACAATTCAAAAGAGAACACCATACGGTTTCCGAAACCTTTTGATGCCGCCGTGACGGTTTCCGTTCAGCCTTTGCCGGGTTTCATCCTCAGAAGGTGGCGGCTTCCACGCTGCTGCGGGTAGAGGGCGAGAACGTTCCTGCTCAGACGGAGCTGTTCCGGCGCGTAGGCCGAGAGCGCAGCAGCGCGGCCCTGAAACGCCTGAACGGGCAGCTGTCGCCGGCCGGCCCGCATTCGCGTGCGTGGCACGATGCCGGAAACGGCGGGTGCCTCTCGCGCTCGCCTGCCGTAGCCATCCGCGTCCTGCGCTGGTTGGCGACGAAGGCCCCGCCCGCCGAGGGACGGTTATTGCAGCTGCGCGGTGAACGGAAGCCGTCCGTAAGCTGCGCCATCATGGCTGCTTCGGCTGATTTCCGCCATGAAAGCGGCCAAAGTGCCGGGCCGAAAAAATCGCGATCAGGAAGGCGCCGGTGCCAAGTGCGGTGACATCGAGCGTATGTCGCAGCCCGAAATGACCGACCCGGCAGACGAGCAGGTAGCCGATCACGATGTTGAGGGAGCCCCACAGCACGTTGATGGTGGACGAGGAAAGACCCTCTCCCGATGGCTTGGCGAATGGGCTCTGAAACGGCCGCCCCATCATTCCGCTGATGACGTGAGGCATCGCATTGGCCAGAAAAGCGCCGCCGAAGAGATAGGAGAGGAGATCTAGCCAGGGCATCTCAGAGGCTCCGCAACGAGAGCAGGTCGATGGTTTCCTGGCTTGCGCCAGTCTTGCCGAGCCCTGGGATGACGGGCGCGCGGCCGTCGTCCTGCGCCTCGACCCGGACGGCCAGCGCGGACCAGCCCACGCCCCGCGGATCAAGGCGGTCGATCGCTTGGACGAGGCATGGACGAGGCATGGACGAGGGCAGGGCGAGGATCCCCTGCTGCAGACCGATAACGATAATGAGCGGGTTCGGACCGAGCCTGGTCAACGCCATGAAAAAAGGCTCCTAAAGATCGCGATACGCTGGTTCCGGCTTACCGCCGAGCGGCCGTGTCAATCGTCCACCAGCCGCTTGAGCAGATCGACGGCTTTCGCGATTTCGTCCTGTTCCTGAGGCGATAGCCGCGCCTGGAGCGCGCGGGTTAGCCAATCCTGGCGCGCGGCACGCCCTTCCTCGGCCGATTTACGGCAGGCATCCGTCAGGGAGAGGAGGGTCTGTCGCCCGTCCGCCGGGTCCGGCTTGCCGCTGATGAGCCCGGCGCCTTCCAGCGCGGCGATGACGGGGGTGATCGATTGCGGGCGCATGCCTTCGGCGCGGGCAAGGTGCGAAGCCGTGGCTGGGCCATCCTGCTCCAGGCGAAGCAGAACGCAGATCTGAGATGGCGTGAGGTCGTCCACATGCGCTTGTCCACGCAATCGACGTTTCAACTTGCCCATGATGGCGCGGAGGTCCTGCGCCAAGGCGGAGGCGCTGGTGTCTTGGAGGGTATTGCGTGCGGAATCCATCAAGTTTCCTATATCAGATAGAAAGATAAACTGAAAAGGTATCTTTTCAGCTTTACTGATTATAATTCTCGTAGCCGAAGATCGTTCGAGCCGGCGCTCGGCGGCCCCGATGCGCTTGGGCATAGAAGACGCTGTGCCGCGTCGTCAGCACGCGCCTCGTGCGGGCGGCCCGGCCCTGTGGACGCCGTCGATCATGCCGCCGACGCGCGAGCGATGGCGCCGGTCTGCGAATTTGACGCAACTATACTGGACGTGATGCTGCCCCGGCTGGCATTGGACCGGGCATGGTGTCATGCCCTGATTGCTCCAAAGCTTAACCTGGCCGAGCTTCTCGGGATATTCGTCAGAAATCGGCAGATGATGTCCATTGCGCCCAGGAGGCTGGCGACTTAACCGCAGAAACTCGAAATTTCCCGGATCAACGTTGTAGCTTCGGAGGTGAATGGTGGCGCTGCGCAACGCGATCGACGACTGGGTGATGGATGTGCAGCCGGGCTCGGGGCCGCGCTATTTGGCGATCGCCAATGCGATTGCCGCGGCCATGGATCGCGGGGCGCTGGCGCCAGGGGACCGGTTGCCACCGCATCGCTGGTTGGCCGGGGCTTTGGGGGTGGACCTCACCACGGTGACGCGCGCGGTTGCCGAGGCGCGGCGGCGCGGGCTCGTTGACACCGAGGTCGGACGAGGGACCTTCATTCGCGTGCTGCCAGGCGACGAGGCCCGCCAGGTGAGCGTGGATATGAGCATGAACATTCCACCCGCGCCGCGTGATATCGCCTTGAAGGCGGTATTGCGGGACGGTCTGGCGCGCGTACTGCGCCACGCGGATGTGGCCACGCTGATGGCCTATCGCGCGGGTGCCGGCAGCCGCGAGGAGCGGGCCGCCGGCGCCGCCTGGCTGGCACCGGTTTGTGGCGCATTGCCCGCAGGGCGGGTGCTGCTGGCCTCTGGCACGCAAGCGGGACTGCTGGCGCTGGCAAGCCTGCTGTTGCGCCGGGGGGACGTTGTCGCGACCGAGGCGCTGACCTATCCGGGGTTTCGAGCGCTCGCGGCACATTTGGGGCTGGAGATGGCGGGCGTCCCATGCGACGGCGATGGGCTCCTGCCGGACGCCCTGGAGTCCATGTGCCGGGCGCGCGGAGTCAAGGCGATCTATTGCACGCCGACGATCCACAACCCGACGACCGCCACCATGGGGCGGGCGCGGCGGGCGGCGGTGGTGGCGGTGGCACGCCGGCTGGGCGTGCCGATCATCGAGGACGGGGCATATGATCTGTATCTCCGCGATCCGCTGCCGGCGCTCGTCAGCCTGGCGCCGAACCTCGTGTTTCATGTCGCCACCACGGCAAAATCGCTGAGTCCCGGATTGCGGCTGGCATATCTCGTGGTGCCGGAGGGAAGGCAAGGCGCCGTGATGGCCGCGCTCCGGGCGACCACCATGATGGCTTCGCCGTTGCTGGTGAGCTTGGTCACCGGCTGGGTTCGCGACGGCACGGCGCAAGCCGTCTTGGAGGCGATACGGGCTGAAGCCGTGGCGCGACAGGCGCTGGCGGCGACGGTTTTGCCGCGCCAGCAGATGGCGGCCAGTCCGGAGGGACTGCATCTCTGGCTGAGCCTTCCAAGCCATTGGCGTGCGGCGTACTTTGACGGCTATG
>DAOMCN010000174.1:0-5170 GCA_035427885.1 Acidocella sp.
CAGCGGCTTATTAAGCGCATTCCGTTGCGTCGTCTTGGCACGCTGGCCGATTTGAATGCGCCGCTGCGCCTGCTTTGTTCAGATGAAGCCTCCTATATGACCGGCTCTATTTTGGCGGTCGATGGTGGCCATCTCGTCTCCAGCCTCTGAGGAAGTCATGGATTTTACCATCCCCACCGACATCGAAACATTACGCCAGCAGATTGGCCGATTCGTGGCCGAGCACTTACTGCCGCTCGAGACCGACGCACAAAACTACGACGCGCATGGCAATATCCGTATTGATCTGTTGGAAAAAAAACGCGCCCTCGCGCGTGCGCAAGGGCTTTGGTGTTTGCAATTGCCGGTTTCTCTTGGTGGCCGCGGAGTGTCTCGCGTCGGCATGGCCGTTTGCTATGAGGAGATGAACCGCTCCATCTTTGGACCGGCGACGTTTAACAGCGCGGCGCCCGACGATGGGAACATGATGGTCATGGCGGCTTTGGGCACGCCAGAGCAACAGGATTGGTGGCTGCGCCCGGTCGCGCAAGGGCGCGCACGCTCCGCCTTTGCGATGACCGAACCGCATCCCGGCGGCGGTTCTGATCCGCAGATGATGCGTACCATGGCCGTTCGAGATGGCGACGATTATGTCATTAACGGGCACAAATGGTTCATCACCGGCGCCGGCGAGGCGGAGTTTTTCATGGTGCTTGCCAGAACCTCGGAGGACCCGCGCAGAGGGCATACATGTTTCCTGTTTCACCGCGACGATCCCGGTTGGGAGATCACGCGTCGCATTGCGATCATGGGGCCTGAGGAACACGGCGGGCATTGTGAGCTGAAATTCGAGGGGTTGCGCGTCCCCGCACGCAATATTCTTCTTGAGGAAGGGCGCGGGCTGAAGGTGGTGCAGACCAGGCTTGGAATCGCACGATTAACACATTGCATGCGCTGGCTTGGTCTTGCCCGGCGCTGCCTCGAGGTCGGCAATGATTATGCGCAGCAGCGCTATGGATTTGGTGTACTGCTGGCCAGCCGAGAGAGCGTGCAGATTGCGCTGGGTCGTCTTGCCACCGACATCGAGATTGGCCGGATTCTGGTGATGCGTGCCGCATGGGCGCTCGATCAGGGGAGCTTCGCACAGAAGGAGGTTTCCATGGCCAAGGTTCACGTCGCCAACCTGCTGCACCAGGCCGCCGACACTGCCATTCAGTTGAATGGTGCGCGCGGTTACTCCGCCGATACCGTTCTGGAGTGGATATACCGCTATGCGCGCCAGGCGCGTCTGGTGGACGGGGCTGACGAGGTGCACCGGATGCTCATTCACCGCCATATGTCCGAACAAGGCGAAGCATTCTTTAAATGGCCCGTTGAGGAAACTGCGCCATGAGTCCAATACCACCCGATTTCGATCCTGATGTTCTCGCGGCGTATCTTGACCGCAAATTTGGTACAGCCGGCTTCACGCTGGCCCGGATTGCCGGCGGGCAATCTAACCCCACCTATCTGGTCACACATGGGGCGCTGCGGATGGTGTTACGCAAGCAGCCGGTAGGGGAAATATTGCGCGGCGCTCATGCCATCGACCGGGAATTCCGCGTAATGCGCGCACTCGCGGAAACGGATGTGCCCGTGCCAAAGCCGATTCTGTTCGAGGAAGACCCTGCGATTTTGGGTACTCCGTTCTATCTGATGAGCTTTATCGAAGGCCGCGTGTTCCACGATTGCCGCTTACCCGATCTATCTCCCGAAGATCGGCGGACCGCCTATGAATCGATGGCTGAGACGCTGGCGCGGCTGCACCGTGTTAAACCCGAGGCGATCGGGCTGCAAGATTTTGGACGGCCGGGAAATTATTTCAGGCGCCAATTGCATCGCTGGTCGTCGCAGTTGGAGGTGTCCACGTTTTCCGTTGACCCGGCCTTGCCCCGCCTGGCGGAGCGTCTGGTAGTCGATCTGCCCGAAGATGACGGGCTGAGCGTTATCGCACATGGGGATTTCCGTCTGGGCAATATGATGTTTCACCCTGAGACGCTGCAGGTCGTCGCGGTGCTTGACTGGGAGTTAGCAACAATTGGCCATCCGCTCGCCGATCTGGGCTTTTGCTGCATGCCCTGGGTGACATCTCCTGACGAGTATGGCGGCATTCTAGGGCATGAATCTCCGGGTATTCCATCGCAAGAAGCCTTCATTGCGCGTTACCGGACGATGTTGCCTGATGTACCGGTACCGACGCCGTTTCATATCGCCTTCGCGTTGTTCCGTTTCGCGGTCATTTTTGTTGGCATCGCCGACCGTGCGGCGCAAGGCAATGCGGCAGATCCAAGGGCTATGCAATACGGTCCGCTATCGGCGCGCTTCACGCGCCGGGCCTGGCAGCTTCTCGGTGAATGAGCACTTTTTTTGATAAGAATTTTCCCGCTCTATATCAGGCTTGCGGCCTTTTAGAGCGTTTTCCGTTCACACAGAAACGCTCTCACTATGTTTTGGCTCGCAATTTTACCTAGTTAAGCTCAATGTTCAGGTTCAACTTAACTAGGTATTGCCCTAGCCTTGGAAGTTTGAAGATGCTGACACCGATCGAAAAATTTCCTGCTTATATCCGCGTGGCAAAAGCCATTGAATCGGAAATTGTTGAGGGGCGACTAAATATTGGTGATCAACTACCCACAGAACAAGCGTTGGCGCAGCAACTTGGCGTGCATCGTTCTACCGTACGTGAAGGGATGCGCGCGCTAGAGAATGCTGCATTACTGATGCGTGGGCCTGGTAAGCGGTTGGTTGTCAGCGCGCCGCCGCCCGAGATGATCGCCGAGGTCAATACCCGTGCGATCCGATTTATGCATGTTACCTTCAGGGATCTTTGGGAAGTACAGATGACCCTTGAACCTTTTGCCGCGCGGCTGGCGGCGGAACGGGCGGATGATCAACTGATCGCGGCGCTGGCCAAAAATGTGGCCGCGCTCGAAGAGCGATTGGAAGATGATGTCTTTATCATGGAAAACGATGTTGAGTTCCACCGCTTGGTGTCAGAGGCCACTGGAAATCCGGTGATGGACATGGCGGGGAGACCAACTGGAGGATTGTTGCTTTCTGCCACGAAAGATCTTTATGTGGCTGTGCCGCAGGCGCGCGTACGGCTTCTGGCGGCGCATAAAGCGATTCACGCGGCAATTGCGGCGCATGATCCGAAAAGGAGCGAGCGCTGGATGCAACGCCATATTATGGATTTTAAGCGAGGCTATGAGGTTGGCGGACTTGATATGGGCGCCCCCTTATCCGCAAGTAAGTGACCTTAATGCCGTGCATCAAGGCCGAAATATGGAAGGACTATAAAACGCGGCTATTGTAGATCAGTCGTGTACAGCAACTGAAACCGCCCTCTCGATCATGCTAACCGCGAATGATGGAGGTGGACAAAGTTCGTCCTCACTGCCGGGCAAAGCGCCAACCGGGAGTATTTGTCCAGCGCATCGCCATGAAAGCCGCACGCGGGCGGGGACAAATTGCCGAGGGTGACGCTCATGTCGAGAACCTGATCGTAGCACGAGAAATCACCCGCTGGCGCAAAATCCAGAACCACCTGCTCGTGCCAATGTTTTGTCCGCAGTTGGGGGCCCTGTGCTGTAAATCCTCGCGCGAAGAGTGGCCTTTCCCGTTCGATTCAAGCGCAAATTTTAATTCACGCTTGGTGCCGATGCGTGGGAAACCGAGATTATGGGTCATAACCATGGGCGTTCACCTAAAAATGAGGGGCAAGTCCTGTCCCTCGGGCCAGACCATCCGCGGCGCGGCGTGGAATACATGTTGCCCCACCAACTCGCTGAGGAGACCCTGATTGCCTATCCGGTTGCGATGGACAGGTTGGATATTTCACCCAGTTTCTTACACCCGCAGGCATCAGCCCCCGGCAGCATAAGCCCGTTGAGACCACGGACATCATGCTGTTGATTGTGGCGCATGACCGCGGCGTTGCCGCGCTGGCTGGTAGAGGAAGCCGCCGAGAAGTTCAACGTCAGCCCCGTGCGGCTGGGGTGCGAGGGCGATGCATATCGACTATATCCGCGCATTCATCGATCTGGCCGCCACCCACTACCCGGCAGAGGCGGCTTAATCGTCCGCACTCTGGTCCACGCTGGTCGCCAGTATTACCGCATGCTGCCAACCCCGGTATTTTTTCTTGCGCAAAACGGCATCCATTTTCGGGTGGAAGTTCTGGTCGGCGGCGCGGCGGCGCGCGAATTCATCCGGTTCGGGATAGATTCCCGCCGCTAGCCCAGCAAGATAGCCCGCACCTAGGGCTGTGGTCTCGCGAAAGGCCGGGCGTTGGACCGTCACCTCCAGAATGTCCGCGAGGAACTGCATCGTCCAATCACTGGCAGACATCCCGCCGTCCACCCTGAACAACAGATCATCGATCGGCTCGCCATAATCCGCCAGCATCGCCTGAAGCAGGTCGCGCGTCTGATATCCGACGCTTTCCAGGGTCGCGCGCGCGAACTCCTTCTTGGAGGTACCTCGGGTAATCCCCGAAATCAACGCCTGCGCGCGGCTGTTCCAGTGCGGCGCGCCAAGCCCGGTAAAGGCGGGCACCAGGTAAACCGGCTGCGCCGGGTCGGATGCCTCGGCCAGTTTCCCGGTCTCGGCGGAATTTTCTACCAGTCCCAGCCCGTCGCGCAGCCACTGCACGCTGGCACCGGCGGAGAAGATAGACCCCTCCAGCGCATAATGGCGCATCCCGCCACGCTGCCACGCAATGGTGGTGAGCAACCTGTGGCGGGAGCGCCTTGGCGCGGCGCCAATATTGAGCAGCACAAAGCCGCCGGTCCCATAGGTCGCCTTTACCGTGCCAGGAGCAAAACACGCCTGGCCGATCAGCGCCGCCTACTGGTCTCCAGCCATCCCACGTATGGCGATTGGACCGCCTAGAAAATCTGGCCGTGTGATACCGAAATCACCTGTACAATCGCGGATTTCGGGCAACATTGCTGCCGGTACGCCGAATACGCGCAGCAAATCCACATCCCATTGCGCCGTGCTGATGTCGCACAGCAATGTTCGCGACGCATTGGTTGCATCGATCGCGTGAACCGCCCCATCGGTTAGCCGCCACAATAAAAATGAATCAACCGTCCCAAACGCCAGTTCTCCGGCTTCCGCCCGCGCCCGCGCCCCTGCGACATGGTCT
>DAOMCN010000175.1:0-5138 GCA_035427885.1 Acidocella sp.
AATTCCTGTCCGCGGACGATAGCCGCCGGGTCGCGGTCAACGGCAAACAAGGTGCATTGCGCTGCGTCGAGAATTGCTTTGGCATAGCCGCCGCCGCCGAAGGTTCCGTCGAGATAGGTCTTGCCCACGGCGGGATTCAGCATCGCCACCGCCTCGTCGCGCAGGACGGGAATATGTGAATAATTATTCATGCCCGCACCGCCGCTGCAGAAAAATTCGGCGCTAGTGCCCGCGAAGCCTTGCGGAACGCAGCGCCCGCTGCCGGTTCCCAGATATGGAAATGATCACCCCGGCCCATGAAGCTCACCGCGTCTTTTAGGCTGGCGTAATTTACCAGATCCGCGGGAAGCATGATGCGGCCTTCCTTGTCGGTCTCGACCATCCAGGCTTCGCTGTAGAGCAAGGTCGCCAACGCTTCCCGCTTGGGGTCGAAATGGTCCAGCTCGTCGAGCTTGCGCTGCCAGAGTTGATAGATGGATTGCGGCCAGACCTCGACGCAGCCTTCAATGTAGGAGGGGCGCAGAATTAGCGAAATCGTTCCCTGATCGCCCTTCAAACTGGCGCGAAACGGCGCGGGGACGGAAACCCGCCCCTTTGCGTCAAGTCGATTCTCGTGACTGCCGAAGAACTGACTCATCTGACCGGGATACGGGACCTTCCACCGCCACATGGGAATTCATGGGCTACTGTCCCACTATCATGGGAAACAGCGCTTCGTCAAAGAGAAACCAGGCCGATGTCATAAACATGTAATTAACTTTCCGCGCGAATATCATGGCGTTTAACTAAATGTTCGTCATTTGTTCTTGGCACTGTGGGGGACGTCAGGCGCCCAGACCGCTCGCGATGGTCTTAAAAATCTCTGCCGGAACGGTGCCGCCGACCACACCTTTGGTGGGCGAATTATTGTCGTTGCCAACCCAAACGGCGATGATATCGCCCCCGGCGTCGCCGACGAACCAGGCGTCGCGATAATCCTGCGTCGTTCCGGTTTTACCCGCCGTGTAGAGACCGGGAAGATATGCTGCCTTGCCGGTGCCGCCCGTCACCACGGCGCGCATCATTCTGGCGACCGCAGCGGCCTGATCGGGATTGACCACGGGTACTGAGCCCGGATGGACGAAGGGCACGCCGTTGATCGCATTGACGCCATAAGGCGTGACCCTCGCGCCGCCGTTAAAGAAGGTCGCGTAAGCCCCGGCAAGCTGCATTACGCCGACGGCGCCAGTGCCAAGGGCCATTGTTGCGTCGTCGGGAAAATTATCTTCAAGACCGAGATTATGCGCGAGTGCAATAACCCGGCGCGCGCCGCCGGCACGGAGCAGGATACGAATGGCAGCGGTGTTCATTGAATCTGCCAGTGCCTCGGTCATGCTGACTTCGCCGTGGTAATAGGCATCGTAATCATGCGGATGGTAGCCGCGCAGGTAGAGCGGGGCGTCCAGCACAGTATCGTCGGGCGACATACCCGCCCGCAGCCCCGCGAGCCAGACAATGGGTTTGATCGCCGAACCGGTCTGGCGCCGGGCCAGAACGGCGCGGTTGTAGCCCTCGCGGTCGCCGACGCCGCCGACCAGGGCGCGGACCGCGCCGGTGCGGGCGTCCAACACCACAACCGCTCCCTGCTGAAATTTCAACGCCGGGCCTTGCAGAGAAACAGCCTCGTCCAGCGCCACCTCGGCCACGGTTTGTAACCTCGCGTTCAGGGTGGTGGCGAGGGTTGCGTCCTGCCCCTCGGGAATCGCGGCTCCTACTTGCTGCATAACCCAGAGGGCGAACCAGGAGGTGCGCGAGACCGGCGAGACGGCCTGGCCGAGTTGCTGTTCGGCCAGGTTCTCCTGGTCCACCGTGATCACCTGGGTCGCCACCATCGCGTCCAGCACCTCGGTTGCACGCGCGGCTGCGGCTTGCGGGTTGGCCAGCGGGTTAAGGGCTGAGGGCGCTTTGGGCAACCCTGCGAGGATGGCTGCCTGGGCTAGAGAGAGGCGCGCCGCGGGGAGGCCGAAATAAAGCCGCGCCGCCGCGTCCACACCGTAGGCGCCGTCGCCCAGGTAAACGCGGTTGAGATAGATGCCGAGAATGTCCTGCCGAGAGTAGTGGCGGGCCAGCCATAGGCTGATTACCGCCTCCTGAACCTTGCGGCGCAACGAGCGCTGGTCGGAGAGAAACAGGGTCTTGGCGACCTGCTGGGTCAGCGTCGAGCCACCTTGCACGATACGGCGATGGGCGATATCCGAGAGTGCCGCGCGTAGCAGGCCCTGCAGATCGAACGGGCCATGCTGGTAGAAGCGCCGGTCCTCGATGGCAATAAAGGCCGCGGGGACGTAAGACGGTAGCGTGTCCGGCAGTACCACGCGGCCAGAGGCGTCGCCAAAGCGGGCCACCAGCACGCCGGAGGGATCAAGCAGACGGATCGCAGGACGACGAGCGGTGGTCACGGCGTGGGACGGATTGGGCATGTCCCAGGTAAACCAGAGAGTAACCAGCCCCAACGCTACCGCGCCCCAGATGCTGGCGATGATCAGGAAGCGCGTGAGCGCCCATGCCCGCAGCAGATGGCGCGGGTTGGCGCGGAGCCTGAAGCGCGGCTTTGGGGCAGACTTGGGCGCGGGTTTGGGTATTGAAGCGGGTCGGCGGGCCATAACGCGTTGCTGCCAAGCGGCACCGCGCCGAGTCAACCTTGTTGGTACCCCTGCCCTTTTTGTGGCTGGTTGTGGTGCGGGTGGGGGGAGTCGAACCCCCACGGGCCTAGGGCCCAACGGATTTTCTTACCACCACGGTTTTCACCGCCTTTGCACCCCGCGGTGCAAGTTCGTGGTCTGGACTATCCCTTCACCCTAGCGTTACGCCGTAGGTGCTGCCCGTCTAGTCTCTACACCTTCCCGTTGCCGGGCTTGGCTCGGGATTGCCATGTTACAGGTTCCCCCGAATTTGAGCAGTTCTACACTCACGGTTTCCCGCAAGGCACTCAATATCGTCTAAGTCCGGTGCGTCTACCATTCCGCCACACCCGCGCTCCGCCGCCTCTATACTGGTTAGGTTGCGCCAAGCCAAGCAGGCGCTGCTCGGTAGATGATCTCTCGCAGGTTCACACCCTCGGGCAGGGTACCGAAGCTCAGCCCGTAATCTTGGCGCAGGCGGGTGGCGCAAAATGCGTCGGCCACGGCGGGCGGCGCATGACGCAACAGCAGGCTGGCGGTGAGCCCCAGGGCGAAATGCTCGGTGATGCGGCGGGCGTTTTGTTCGACCTGTGCGGGCGGCGTGGATTGTGCCCAAAAATCCAACGCCGGGTGTAGGCCCCTCGCCTGCGCGATTTCGCTGTGCAACAGTTGGAGCGCCTCTGGCTCACGGGCCAGGGCGCGCATCACATCCAAGCAGATGATATTGCCAGAGCCCTCCCACAGCCCGTTCAGCGGCGCTTCGCGATAGAGACGTGCCAGCACATGCTCCTCGACGAAGCCGTTTCCGCCGTGACATTCCAGCGCCTCGGCCACGGCGACGGGGGCGCGCTTGCACACCCAGTATTTCGCGATCGGCGCCAATACGCGGTTGAGCACGCGCTCGGTCTTGTCACGCGCGCTGGCATCAAAAGCCGCCGCCGCGCGCATGGCGAGCCACAAAGCGGCCTCCGACTCGAGCGCCAGATCGGCCAGCACATTGGCCATCAACGGTTGCTCGATCAACCGACGGCCAAAGGTGTTGCGGTGTGCGGTGTGGTGCAGCGCCTGTACCACCGCCTGACGGATCAGCGCCGCCGACGCAAGCGCGCACTCGATGCGCGTCAGATGGGCCATCTCAAGAATGGTCGCGATACCGCGCCCCTCCGCGCCGACCAGTTCCGCTTCTAGACCACGAAACTCCACCTCGGAGGACGCATTCGAGCGATTGCCGCATTTCTCCTTCAAGCGTTGCAGGAGAAGCTGGTTGCGGCTACCGTCGTCTCGCCAACCCTGCGCCAGGAAGCAGGAGATCCCTCCTTGTGCGCGCGCCAGGGTAAGGAACAGATCGCTCGTCGGGACCGAGAAGAACCATTTATGGCCGGTGAGCGCATAGCCGCCATTGCCCGACGGGATTGCCAGCGTCTGCGTCTGGCGCAAATCCGAGCCGCCTTGCTTTTCCGTCATCGCCATCGCCACGCCAAGCGCTTGCTTCTGCGCGGGCGGCAACGGGCGGGGGTCATATTCGGGGGAGAGGATTTTATCGCGGTACTTTGCCAATAAGCTGGGAGCGTGTTGCAGCGCGGCGATCGAGGCAAAGGTCATCACCGCCGGGCAGCCTACCCCAGCTTCGCCCTGGGTCCATAAGTACGCCAGCCCGGCACGGGCGACATGCGCGCCCGCCTGCACCTGCGTCCAGCCCAGGGCGTGCACGCCGTCGGCTCGCAGCAGGCGCATCAGCTCATGCCAGGCAGGGTGAAACGCGACCTCGTCGATCCGGTTGCCGAAGCGGTCATGCGTGCGCAATTCTGGTATGTAGCGGTTGGCGGCGCTGGCAAGATCGCGAATATGCGCGGAGCCTACAACCTCCCCACAGCGCGCCAGCCGATCATCCGCCCAACCGGCTCCGAACACTTCCATCGCCGCACGCAAGGCAACATCGCCAGTGAAAAGATTGACACTGGCGATTTCGCCGGGCTGGTTACGCACCTCATGAGTCGCGTAATTGGACATTTGCACGCCCCTCCTGTTGCCGAGTTCGGCACGAGGCAGCGTAAATTCAACCTGGAGACCGGAGCGTTTACAAATTTGTCGATGGCGCCTAGATGCGGAACTCTACAAGTCCCGCATCTTGCAGCAACCTCTCAGGCCGTAGCGAGCGCCTCCAGCTCCGCTTCACTGAAAACGCGCGAGCGGGTCAGAAAGCGCTTTCCCGAGCCGTTTTCCAGCGAGAACATGCCTCCCATGCCCGACACCACGTCGATATTGAGCTGAGTGTATTTCCAATATTCGAACTGCGACGGGCTCATATAAAATTTGGCCCCGCCTATTTCGCCGAGTTTTACGTCATCGGACGAGAGTAGATAGTCCCCCTCCTTGAAGCACATTGGCGAGGAACCATCGCAACAGCCACCTGACTGGTGGAACATGACCTTGCCATGTTCCGCCGTCAGGTGGGCGATCAAAGCGAGCGCCGCCTCG
>DAOMCN010000176.1:0-5128 GCA_035427885.1 Acidocella sp.
TCTGAACTGATTGCCGGGTTGGCGGAGGATAATCCGCATCTGACGGTTGCGGATGTTGAGCGTATTATCGCAGCCTTGTTCGACGAGATGACCGGCGCGCTGGCGCGCGGCGAGCGGGTCGAATTGCGCGGTTTCGGTGCGTTTACCGTAAAGCAGCGCAACGCCAGGGCTGGACGCAACCCGCGCACGGGCGAGTTGGTTGAAGTCGCGCAGAAGGCTGTACCGTTCTTCAAGGCAGGCAAGGAATTGCGTGAGCGGATCAATATGCCCGCCCCCGTCACCAACGGGAAAAAGACCAACGGAGCGAAAAGCTGAAAATTCTGAAAGCCATTATTGGCTTCCTCCTGATCGTGGTCTTAGTAGTTTTCCTGCTCACCAACCGGACGGTGGTGCAGATTGGCTTCTGGCCATTTGTGGGAGGCGTATCGCTGCCCATCGGCGCGGTGGCGCTGGCGGCGTTGTTGCTCGGGGTTTTGCTGGGCATGTTGTTGCACCTGCCGCACCGCCTCGCGGCGGGACGGCGGGCAAAACGCGCGGAGAAGCGCGTCGCCGAGCTTGAAGCAAAACTGACTTCCCCCGGACCGACGATCTCAGGACCAACCCCATGACCCAAAGACTGATCGCGGCGATCGACACGCCGGATGTGGCGCGCGCTGCGGCGCTGGTGGGCGCGGTTGCGCCGCATTGCGGACTGGTGAAACTGGGACTTGAATTTTTTCTTAGCCAGGGCGCGGCAGGCTACAAAGCCGCCGCACAGGGCAACCCCGTGTTCCTAGACCTCAAGCTGCATGATATCCCCAATACCGTCGCGGGTGCGGTGCGTTCGCTGTTGCCGCTGGGAGCCCAGATGCTGACAATCCATGCGGGCGGTGGTGCTGCCATGGTGGCCGCCGCGGCCAAAGTGGCGGCGGAGGCGGCGCATCCGCCAAAAATCCTAGCGGTGACGGTGCTGACCAGCCTCGATGCCAGAGCGCTTGCGGAAATCGGTGTGGCGGGCGGGACCACGCAACAGGTTCTTCGCCTCGCCCGCCTCGCCCTGGAAAATGGCGCGGACGGGCTGGTGTGTTCGGCCCATGAAATCGCGGTACTGCGCGACGCCTTCGGCGCGAAACCCATTCTGGTGGTGCCTGGTATTCGCCCCAAGGGCAGCGCCATCGGCGATCAGGCGCGGGTCATGACACCCGAGGAAGCGGTGCATGCCGGAGCGGATTACATCGTCGTGGGCCGGCCCATCACGGGCGCGGAAAACCCCGCCCAGGTGGCGGCGGCGATAGCCGCGTCGATCCTGTGAGCCTGGTTAAAATCTGCGGGGTGAACAGCCCGGAAGCCTTCGACGCCGTGGTCGAAAGCGCCGCCGATTACCTGGGTTTCGTCTTTTTCGTGCGCTCGCCGCGCTACGTAACGCCCGGAGAAGCCGCAGCGCTTTCGGCGCGCCAAGCAGGCGGGCCAAAGCGCGTGGGCTTATTCGTGGACCCAAGCTTTGACGAAATTGACGAGGTTTTGCGTGAAATTTCGCTGGATGTCCTCCAGGTCTACGCCCCTGCGGTCGATATCGCCCCCTTGAGAACCCGCTTTGGACGCCCCGTATGGCGCGCGTTGGGCGTCGCCACGGAAGCGGATTTCCCCGCAGTGGATGAAATCGCCGACGGCTACGTGGTTGAGGCCAAACCGCCGCCAGGCGCAACGCGCCCCGGGGGCAACGCCGTCCTTGCCGACTGGAATCTACTGCGCCGTTGGAACACGTCAAAACTCTGGCTGCTTGCCGGTGGCCTGACCTCCGCCAACGTGGCCACAGCCCTGACCCAAACCAACGCCCCCGGCGCGGATGTCTCTTCGGGCGTAGAGACCGCCCCAGGCATCAAATCCCCCGCCCTGATCCGCGACTTTGTCGCGGCTGCCCGGTCAAGGACGTAACGCCAGCCTCTTATTTATTCTGCGCGTAAGCCTGGACGTAAGGCTCCAGAGTCGCGGCGATGCGAGACATCCCGCCAGCGTCGGGATGCAGGGCGGGTTCAGGCGGGGTGAGACGGGGATCGACGTAGAGCGCGGGGTTTGCGTGGCCGTTGACCGTCAGTTCAGGGCCGACATTGACGAAGGTAACGGTGGGGCTGCGGGCGTAATGTTGCGCCAGCCCGTTGTTGATGCGCGTCGTTTGGGTATCGACCCATGGGGAGCGGATCGAGGGAAGAACACCAAGGAGCAGGATATGCGCGCCGGGTAGGCGGTGATGGGTATTGGTGACAACGGCCTCGATGCCCGGAATGGTCATCTCTGCGTCCCAATGGACGCGGCCGAGGTTATTGGCGCCGATAAGGATGATGGCGAGCTTGGGGTGCAGACCCGCAACCTGACCGTGGTCGAGCCGCCAGATCAGGCTTGAGGTGGTGTCGCCGATGAAGCCGAAATTCAACGCCTGATAGGGGGCGTAGTAGCGGTTCCAGATGGGCGCGATGTCATCGTAGCCATGGCCACCGTGGCGCTGCCAGTAATAGGTGATCGAATCGCCCAACCAGACGATTTTTGCGTCTGGGTCGGCTTTGGCCTGCTCCAGGGAGAGGGCGAAGCGGGCATTCCACCAATGCAGATCCATCCTGCCGATGGGCGCGGTGGCGAGGTTGACATGGGCCTGCGCGGCGAGGGGCAGCAGCAGCCAGAGCGCGGTCGCTAGATTTCTCAAGGCTCAGAGTCCCAGCAAGAGGAGCAGAAAACTGCCCGCGCCGAAGATCGCGCAATACCAGGCGAAGGGCTGCAAGGCCCAGGAATCGTGGTTGCGGAAATAGCGCATAAGGAAAGCGGTGCTGGCATAGGCGACGCCTCCGGCGACGATGGCGGCGATGAGCGAGATGCCGAAGAGCGCGTGCAATTCATGTGCGTGCAGGAGTTTGGGGATTTCAAGGACGCTGGCGGCGAGGATAACCGGCGTGCCCATAAGGAAGGAGAACTTGGCGGCGCCCTCATGCGCAGCACCCCGGCGCAATCCGCCGACGATGGCCGCACCCGAGCGCGAGATACCAGGCAGAAAGGCAAGACACTGGAAGAAACCGATGATCAGTGCGTCGGTATTGGAGAGTTCCGCCCCGCGCAGGGGCGCACGCCGACGCATCTGCTCGCCCAGGAGCAGAAGTCCGGCATTGGCGACAAGGAATACCGCCGCGATAAGCGGGCTGGCGAAAAGATGCGCGACCGGCTTCTTGATCAGAAAGCCGATCACCACGGCAGGCAAGGTGGCGATGATCAGGCGCAACAAAAGCTGGCGCGCGCGCGAAGTCTCCGCCGCGTAGCCCATGCCCAGCACGCCGCGCAGCATGGCCAGCCAGTCGGCATAGAAATAAATCAACATCCCGATTGCCGTGCCGAGATGCAGCATCACGAGAAACGGCAGGAAGCTGGGGCTGGCCTGATTGATGCCCCAATGAAACAGCGCCGGGACGACGACGGCGTGACCAAGGCTGCTGACGGGGAACAATTCGCTCGCCCCTTGCAGGATAGCGAAGAACATGGCGTGGATAAAGTTCATCAAGACTCCGAAGGTGACGGTGGCGTTAACGTGCTGCCATCCCCATCTGCCGCATTGCGGAAAACTTTTCTACCTTGAAGCAGGAATAATGACAGGGACTTCACAGAGCGGCCCTTCCAGGGCGTTGGTCGGGCTGCTGGCGGCATCATGCGGCATTATTGTCGCCAATATTTACTACGCCCAGCCTCTGGTTGGGCTGATCGGCCCAGCGCTAGGGATGGCGCCGCACCTCGCCAGCCTTATCGTCAGCCTGACGCAGCTAGGCTACGCGGCGGGGCTTTTGCTGCTCGTGCCGCTGGGGGATCTGCTGGAGACGCGTCGGCTGGTGATGGTGACGCTGGCGGCATCTATCCCCGCGCTGCTGCTCGCCGGCTTCGCAAGCAATAGCGGCGAGATGCTGGCGGCGGGAGCGTTGATCGGGCTGACATCCGTTGCGGTACAGATGCTCGTGCCCCTGGCGGCGCATCTGGCGCCCGAGGCCCGGCGCGGGCGGGTGGTCGGCAACGTGATGAGCGGCTTGCTGCTCGGGATTTTGCTGGCGCGGCCGGTTTCCAGCGTGATTGCGGCGTATTCCTCCTGGCGGGTGGTGTTCTTTGTCTCGGCTGGGGTGATGGTGGGGATGATTTTGCTGCTCCGCGCCACCCTGCCGGTACGCCAGCCCACGCTGCGGCAGGGCTACGCCGTGTTGCTGGCCACGCTCTTCGCGCTGCCATTCCGGTTGCCTGTGCTGCGTCAGCGTGCAGCGTATCAGGCGGCGGCGTTCGGTTGTTTCTCGCTGTTCTGGACCGGCGCGCCGCTGCTGCTGATGCAACAGTTCGGCTACACGCAGCGCGGGATCGCGGTATTCGCGCTGGTCGGCGCGGCAGGCGCGCTGGCGGCCCCGATTGCCGGACGTTTGGCGGACCGCGGGTATGGCGGGCCGGGGGCGGGAGGGGCGTTGGTCGCGGTCGCCCTGGCGTTTGTATTGGCGCTGGCCGGGGGGGTCGCCCATTCGGTGGCGCTGCTCGCGCTGGCGGGGGTGGTGCTTGATGCGGGGGTGCAGGCGAGCCTAGCCTTTGGCCAACGGATCATCTTTGTCCTGGCGCCAGAGTTGCGTTCGCGCCTGAACGGCATGTTCATGGCGCTGTTTTTCGCAGGCGGCGCGGCAGGCTCGGCCTTGACCAGCCCGGTGCTGGTACATTTCGGCTGGAGTGGGATCTGTGCGCTGGGGGTGGCGTTGCCGCTGGCGGCGCTCGGGTATTTTGCCGTCGCGTCCAGGGGGCAGCAGGGATGATCCAGACCTACGGGGTTTGGGTGATTGTCGGACTGAGTGTGGCCGGGGTGATCCTGCGGCCATTTGGCGTGCGCGAGGCGCTTCCGGCGCTGCTTGGCGCCGCGGCGTTGGTGCTGTTCGGGCTGCTCGCGCCGCGCGCGGCGCTGGCTGGCGTGGGGCAGGGCAGGCAGGTTTACCTGTTCCTCACCGGCATGATGCTTCTGGCGGAGTTGGCGGCGGATCAGGGCCTGTTTGTCTGGCTGGCGGAGCGGGTGGCGCGCTGGGCGGGCGGCTCGGCGCTGCGCCTGTTCGGGCTGATTTACATGATGGCGGTGGGGGTGACGGTATTTCTCTCCAAC
>DAOMCN010000177.1:0-4006 GCA_035427885.1 Acidocella sp.
ACCCGGGTCAGTTCTCGATGAAAATCTCGGGTCAGATCTCAGTGGAAATCAACATCTATTTGATTGCGCGGCGGCGGTGCTTATATCGGATGTTCGTGGACAATCTTCAGCAAGGAAATGCAGGGCGTGACTGAGACGCGGGGAGTATGCAACGCGATGTCGGGCCTGGGACGCAAGGTCGCGGAGTGCGGGGATTTGCCATTTCTGATTAAGCGGGACGGGACTTGGCTGTACCGAGGTAGTCCGATTACCCGCAAACCGATGGTTTGTCTGTTCTCGACAGTGTTGCAGCGCGAGGAGGATGGCACGTATTGGCTGGAGACGCCGGCGGAGCGTGGGCGGATCGAGGTTGAGGATGTGCCGTTTGTTGCTGTCGAGATGGAATGGACTGGGAATGGACGGGCGCAGGTGTTGTGTTTCCGTACTAATGTGGACCAGTGTATTACCGCCGGGGCGGAGCATCCGATCCGAATTCGCCACGATCTGTTGAGTTGCGAGCCGACGCCGTATCTACATGTGCGCGATGGAAACGGGCAGTTTGCCATTGAGGCGCGGATTAATCGCGCGACATATTACGAGTTGGTGGCGCTGGCCGAGCCAGGCATGGTGCGCGGGCGCGAGGTTCTCGGCGTGTGGAGTGGTGGCGTATTTTTTTCGCTGGGTGATTTGCCGTCGAGTTGCTGGGTGCTGTGAGTCTGTTGGGCGACGCTTGGAACATGATGTTGGATGCTGATGAACTGCGCAACAGGCTGGTGGGTAGGCGCGAGCATGTCAGCCTCGAACGCGGGGTGTATAGGCCTGCGGCTGTGCTCGTGCCACTTGAGCCGGGGCGCGGTGTCTGGCTGACGCGGCGCAGTGCATTGATGCCGAACCATGCGGGGCAGGTTTCATTTCCGGGTGGAAAAATTGAGGCGGGAGATGTTTCTGTCGAGGCGGCGGCGCTGCGCGAGGCGGAGGAGGAGATCGGGCTTGATCTTGCCGCGGCAGAAATTTTAGGCCGGATGGACGATTGTATTACTGGGACGGGGTTTCATATCGCGCCGGTGCTGGCGCTGGTGAAGTCTGGAGTTTCGTTCGTCGCGGCGCCTGATGAGGTTCAGGAGGTTTTCTGTTTGCCGTTTGAGGCGCTGCTGGATCGGGCGCGACCGCAACGACGCAGGGTGGTCTGGCGCAAGGGCGAGCGGGAGTTCTGGGTCTGGCCGCATGAGGAACACGTGATCTGGGGGGCGACGGCGGAAATTTTGCTGCATCTGGCGCAAAGGTTGAGGGGTGATTGATCTCCCTGGGATGGCGGCGCTTTGGGATGCGTTGCCCGAGGCGCGTATTGTTGGCGGGGCGGTGCGCGATATGCTGGCCGGGCGGGAGGTGGCGGATGTCGATTTTGCCTCACCGTTGACGCCGCGGGAGCTGATGGCGCGGGTGCGCGCTGCTGGGTTGAAGGCGGTGCCGACAGGGATTGCGCATGGGACTGTTACGGTGGTCTCGGCCGGGAATGGGTTTGAGGTGACGACGTTACGGCGCGATGTGCTGACCGATGGGCGCCATGCGGTGGTTGAATTTACCGATGACTGGGAAATGGACGCCAGCAGGCGGGATTTTACGATTAACGCGATGTCGGCCACGCGCGAGGGGCGCGTGTTTGATTATTTTGGCGGTGCGGCCGATTTGGCTGCGGGGAGGGTCCGCTTTGTTGGCGCGGCGAAGGCGCGGATTGCGGAAGATTATCTGCGGATTTTACGATTTTTTCGGTTTTTTGCCCGCTATGGGCGAGGGGCGCCGGATGGCGAGGCTGTCGAGGGAATTCGCGCGCTGCGGGAGGGGGTGGAAAGCCTCTCGGTTGAGCGGGTTTGGAGCGAGGTGAAGCGGATTCTTGTGGCCGAAGATCCGCGTGCGGCGGTGGCGTTGATGCGCGAGACGGGGGTGCTCGAGATTGTGCTGCCGGGGGCGGATGTGGCGCGCTTCGATGCGTTGGTTGCGAGCGGGGCGCCGGCTGATGCGCTATTGCGACTGGCGGCTTTGCTCAACGGGGATGCTGAGGCGTATGCGCGGCGCTGGAAGTTGAGCGGGGCGGAGTTGGAGCGGCTTTCAGCGTTTAGCCGGCCCAATATGTTGCAGCCCGAGGAGGAGGATGCCGAGCTACGCCGGGCGTTGGCGGAGGAGGCGGTTGACACGCTGCTTGGGCGCAGTTGGCTGGCGCAGGATGCCAGGCCTGGATGGGAGACGTTGCGGTGCCGGTTGAAGGCGATGGAAAAGCCAGTGTTTCCGCTGCAGGGGCGCGATGTAACAGCACTTGGTGTGGCCCCGGGGCCGAGGGTAGGCGAGGTGGTGAAGGAAGTTTATCTTTGGTGGCGGCAGGGCGGATGCGTTGCGGACGCAGATGCTTGCCGGGAAAAGATGGTGGCTGTGCTCGAGTAGTTCAGATCGCGATGCGCACGCCTAGTTCGACCACACGGTCGCTCGGGATGCGGAAGAACTCCGTGGCGGAGACCGCGTTTCGCGCCATGAAGAGGAAGAGCCAGCGGCGGATGAACCGCAGTTTGGGCACGGAGGCTTGGACCACGGTTTCTCTGCCAAGGAAGTAGCTGGTCTGCATGGGTTTGAATTCGATACCCTGGGCGGACAGGCTTTCCAGCGCGCGCGGGACATTGGGGCTTTCCATGAAGCCGTAGAGCAGGGTGACTTTGTATATGCCGGGAGAGACTTCTTCAGCCCTGGCGCGGTCTCCCGGGTCGGCTTGGGGGACGTCCAGTGTGCGGACGGTCACGAAGAAGACCTGTTCGTGAAGGACTTTGTTGTGTTTGAGATTGTGCAGTAGCGCGTTCGGGACAAAGTCCAGATTGCCGGTCATGAATACGGCAGTGCCGGGGACGCGCACGATGCGCGATTGAGGCAGGCGGGCAAGGAAGGAGGCCAATGGTAGGCTGTCTTGTACCCAGCGCGCGAAGATCAGGCTGCGGCCACGTTTCCAGGTGGTCATGATCAGGATGATGGTGGAACCAATGGCCAGCGGGACCCAGCCGCCTTCTAGGATTTTTAGCGTGTTGGCGGAGAAAAAGGCAAAATCGACAATGCCGAAGGAGCCGAATACGGCGATTACGGCCCAGCGCGCCCAGCCGAATTGGCGGCGATAGACGAAGGCGGCGAGCGTGTTGTCACACAGGAATGTGCCCGTAACGGCGATGCCGTAGGCCGAGGCGAGCGCGTTGCTCGAGCCGAAGGTTAGAACGAGGATAACAACGCTGATGGCGAGAATTGTGTTGATCTGCGGGACGTAGATCTGGCCCTGCTCCATTTCGCTCGTATGGCGCACCTCCATGCGAGGCAGAAGTCCGAGTTGGACGCACATACGTGAAACGGAGAATGCGCCGGTGATCACGGCCTGGCTGGCGATTACCGTCGCCATTGTCGCGAGAATCACGAGGGGGATTTGCAGTGCCGAGGGCGCCAGCTTGTAGAACGGATTGTCAACCGATGAGGGGTTGCTGATGACCAGGGCGCCTTGGCCGAAATAATTCAGCAAAAGGCACGGGAGAACAAAAAAGAGCCAGGTTCTGCGGATGGGTTTTGGACCAAAATGGCTCATATCCGCATAGAGGGCCTCGGCACCGGTGACCGCCAGTACGACAGCACCGAGCGCAAAGAATGCAACGTTGTAGTGACGGATAATGAAGCTTAATCCGTAATAAGGGCTTAATGCCTCCATGACGAAGGGGTGATGGAGTATCTGGATCAGTCCAAGAATACCCAGCACAAAGAACCAGATGACCATGATCGGACCGAAGGCCCGGCCTACGATGTTTGTGCCGTGGCGTTGTACGAGGAATAGAATCGCAATGACCACCAAGGATATTGGCAAGACGAGGTGGCCGGTGTCCGGCGAGATGACGGTGATGCCTTCAACTGCGGAGAGGATCGAAATTGCTGGCGTGATTACGCCATCACCAAAAAACAGTCCCGCGCCGACAATGCCGATCGCTGTGAGGACGTTGCGGGTTCTGTTGGTCCG
>DAOMCN010000177.1:4016-5115 GCA_035427885.1 Acidocella sp.
GGTCCGCGCCACGCGACCGGCGAGGGCCATAAGCGACAGGGTGCCGCCTTCGCCGTTGTTGTCGGCGCGCATGATAAAGGTCACGTATTTGAGTGTGACCGTGATGATCAACGACCAGGCGATCAGGGAGAGGATGCCCATGACATCTTCGGTCCGTAAGCCGGATTTTGTGAAGTAGGAGAGGCTGGCCTGCAGGGCGTAGAGCGGGCTGGTGCCGATATCCCCATAAACGACACCGAGAACGCCCACCAGAACGCCAAACCGTAGCCGGTCTCGCGGGTCAGCCGTATGATAAGATGTTGAATTCATGCAGACCGGTATGTCGCCATTGTGGCGGTGCTGTAGCTGTTTGATACATGGCGTGCAAGCAAGGTCATTTTGCGGTTGGTTTCCCGATGGCGGGAGAAGCTTGGGTGGTTCCCGCCAGGACTTCGGCGATGTGGCGAACTTCGATCTTCGAGCCGTTGCGTGAGAGGGCGCCTGCCATGTTCAATAGGCAGCCCATGTCGCCCGCGAGCAGGAGGTTGGCTTCAGTCGCTTCAATGTCCTCGGTTTTGTTGGTGACCATATGGCTGGAGATGGCGGGGTATTTGACGCAGAAGGTGCCACCGAAGCCGCAGCATTGTTCGGGTTCGGTCATTTCCGTCAGGGTCAGGCCAGGAATGGCAGCGAGGAGAGCGCGGGGCTGGGTTTTTACCCCGAGTTCGCGCAGGCCGGCGCAGGAATCATGGTAGGTGGCTGTGGTAGCCAAGGGCGTGGGGGATGGGGTGAAGTGCATCACATCGGCCAGGAAGGCGGTCAGTTCATAGGTTTTGGCGGCGAGGGCGTCTGCCTTGGCGCGCAGGTTAGGGTCGTCGTCGAAGAGGTGCGGCGCGTGTTTTGAGAGCATGCCAGCGCAGGAGCCGGAGGGGGCGACGACATAGTCGTAGGCCAGGAAGGTGTTGACTAGGCCTGAGGCGAGGTCGCGGGCGGTTTGGCGGTCGCCGGAATTGTATGCGGGTTGGCCACAACACGTCTGGGCGCTTGGGACTTCGACCGTGCAACCTGCCGCTTCCAGCAGAGATATGGCTGCGAAGCCGACGCTAGGGCGATGGAGGTC
>DAOMCN010000178.1:0-3496 GCA_035427885.1 Acidocella sp.
ACCAACCAAGGTTTCGCCAACAACACCCCGGTTTATACCGTTCCGCCCGGCGACCTGTTCATGATGGGCGATAACCGCGACAACTCCGAGGATTCCCGGTTCATGGACGGCCCGGTCGGCTACGTGCCGATCGAGAACGTCGTCGGCCCCGCGGTGCTGATCTTCTTTTCGGTCGATCTGCGAGATCCGATCTGGGAATTTTGGGAATGGCCCTTCGAGATCCGCTGGGGCCGGATGTTCCATGGTATTGATTGATTGAGAGGGTTGATTGCAGGGGCTCGAGGAAGCGCAGCGCGTCATCGGGCATCGGTTCGCCCGGCCGGAATTGCTGGCGGAGGCATTGACGCATCGTTCGGCGGTCGGTGCGCGCGGGGTTGGTTCGAACGAACGGCTGGAATTCATCGGCGACCGGGTGCTGGGACTCGTGGTCGCGGAATGGCTGATCGAGCGGTTTCCGCACGAGCAGGAGGGCAAGCTCGGTCCGCGGCTGGCCGCACTCGTGTCGCGCCAGGCGCTCTCCGGCATTGCGGAAAATCTCGGTCTGGCAGCGCTGCTCAGGCTCGCGCGTGGTGAGGCCAAGCGCGGTGTTGCGGGGCAGGCGACCGTGCTGGCCGATGCGATGGAGGCGGTGATCGGCGCGATCTATCTGGATGCCGGGCTGGAGGCTGCGCGGGGTTTCATCCGCGGCGCGCTGACGGGGGTGCTCGAAGGGCAGTTCACGCCGCCGAAGGACCCGAAGACCGCGCTGCAGGAATGGGCGTTGAAGCGCGCGCTGCCCTTGCCGGAATATGAGGTGGAGGCGCTGTCTGGGCCGTCGCACGCGCCGAATTTCGCGATCCGTGTGCGGATCGGCGATGCGGTCGGGCGCGGCGAGGCGGGCTCCAAGCGCGCCGCCGAGCAGGCGGCGGCACGCGCGCTGCTGGAGGTGCTGCCGGCATGACGCGCTGCGGTTTCATCGCCCTCATCGGCGCGCCGAATGCCGGGAAATCGACCCTGCTCAACCGGCTGACGGGCGCGAAACTCTCGATCGTGAGCCCGAAGGCGCAGACCACGCGGGCGCGGGTGCTGGGGATTCTGGTGCGCGGCGAGGCGCAGATGCTGTTCGTCGACACGCCGGGAATTTTCGCGCCGAAACGCCGGCTGGACCGCGCAATGGTCGCCGCCGCCTGGGACGGCGCGCAGGAGGCGGATTTCCGGCTCCTCCTGGTCGACGCCAAATCCGGGCTGACGCCGGCGGTGCGGGAGATTGCCGCAAAACTTGCCGGCGGCGGCGGCAAGCTCGCCCTCGTCCTGAATAAGGTCGATCTGGTCGAGCGCGGCAAATTGCTGCCCTTGACGCAGGAGCTGAGCGCGCTGGCACCGTTCGAGCAGGTCTTCATGATCTCGGCCTCGACCGGCGATGGTATCGAGGTGCTGCTGGATTTTTGTACGGCCAAGCTGCCGGAGGGGCCGTTCCTGTATCCCGAGGACGAGCTGACCGACCTGCCGGACCGGCTGCTGGCGGCCGAGATCGTGCGCGAGCAGGTATTCCTGCAAACCCATGACGAGGTGCCCTATGGCACCACGGTCGAGACCGAGAGTTTCAAGCCGCAGAAAAACGGCGCGGTCAGGATCGACGCGGTGATCTATGTCGCGAAAGCCGGCCACAAGGCGATCCTGATCGGCGCCAAGGGGGCGCGCATCAAAACCATCGGAATGCGCGCGCGCGCCGAGCTGGCCGCCCTGCTGGAGTGCAAGGTGGATCTTTTCCTCCGGGTGAACGAGCGGCCGGGCTGGGATGAGGAAGCGGCACGCATCCGCGCCACCGGGTTGAACGATCCGGGCCGGTAGGCCCGCACGCAGATTTGTCGTTGTGGCGCGGGTTGGATGGGTTATGAACGCGCATTAACATTCAGACAGGCCGTTCACGCCGGTGGCGGACCGGCGGAGGCGTGCATGCGGCAGGCGGAGCGTGTTGGTTTTCTAAGCGGCATCCGCGGCGGCGGCGCGAGGCTGCTGGAGACCCGCAGCATCTTTGAATTGCTTCGCAAGTCCAGTCCGAAAATCGAGATAATCGCTGTCTTCATCCTGTTGGCCGCGCTCTGGCTGATCACCCGGCCCTTTGTCGGCATCGCCTCGGACGCCCAGTTCTATACGGTGCAGGCGCTGCATGCCATCGCACCGGAGCGGTTCAGCCAAGACCTGTTTTTCAAATATGGTTCGCAGGACGAATTCTCGATCTTTTCAGACTTCTATAAGCCATTCATCCTCTGGTTCGGGCTTGCGCGTGGCGACGAGTTACTTACCGTGTTCGACCAGTGCCTGTGGTTCTCCGGACTTATCTATTTAACGCGCGCCCTATTCGATGACCGTATTTCGGTGGCGCTTGCGGTCGCCGCGGTCATCGTGCTGCCAAGCAATCTCGACCTGTTGCAATCCGCTGAACCCTTTCTTACGCCCCGGCCGTATGCCGAGGCGCTCACCCTGTTTGCTCTTGGCGATATGCTCCGGGAGCGTCCTGTTCGTGCTGGGGCGATCCTGCTCTTGGCGATGGCTGTCCATCCATTGATGGCGTTACCAGGCGTCGCGGTTTTCTGGTGCTATCAGGCGACCAGGAGTTATTTTTGGCTGGGGGTAGGTCTGGCGGCGGTGCTGCTGGTGCTCGGGTTGGCGCTGGGCGGCGTGCAGCCCTTCGTTCGGCTCTTCGACCGGTTCGATCCGGCTTGGCTGCGGATCGTTGAGGTCCGCGATTATTTCTGTTTTCTTGGCCGCTGGACGTTCGGCTTTTGGCTGCCGGTTTGTACCACCTGTTGTCTCGTCGTGCTCGGCATGGCGACCGCGTCGGCGGTGCGCCGGCAATTGCTGATGATCTCTCTGCTCGTCGCCGTCGGCGGTTTTGTTCTGTCCTATGTCGGCGGTGATCTCCTGCATAACGTGCTCGTATTGGATTTGCAGACCTGGCGCGCTGGGTGGCTGGTCGCCGTGATCGCCCACATCGTCATAGGCCCGATGATGCTCAGCATTCCGCGGCGCGGTGCGAGCTACGCGCTGACGGCGAAGTCAATGTTCAACGTCGCGTTGGGCATGCTGGCGGCATCTGGATTTTTTGCCCCACTCAGCTTGCTGACGGTGCTGCCAGCCGGCGGCGCCGCGATCGCGTTCTATCGCGAGCGCCAAACCCGCACCGAGCTGAGTACGTCTTTTAAGCTCTTGAATCTCGTCCTGATCGTCCTGACCGTTTTTTTTTCCGTGCTGGCGCTGCGCGTCTGGCTGGTGGCATTCGTGTATGCCCCGGGCGCACTGCGCAACGCGCTCTACGGCTTCATGTTGGCGGCTGGGGTCTTGCTGGTGTTTAGTATCTATATCCGAACCACCACGCGCGGCGGGCCGCGGGTTGCAGCGCCTTCCATGCTTGCTGCCGCGCTCGGGCTGCTTGCTCTTGCGGGGGGCCACTGGGATCAGCGCTCGGCCTGGACTAAATTTATCGACACCAGCGCCGCGCCGCCAGCCTTAACCG
>DAOMCN010000178.1:3506-5107 GCA_035427885.1 Acidocella sp.
TTCCTGCGCGCAGGGAACCGGCGCGTTGTTCTCCCGCGGCACCGCGATGAACTACCAGCGGCGCTACGATAGGTTTGCGCGCTTGGACGTCCTTGATATCGGGCAAAACGCAATCTGCCCGGCGCTTCATCCAGCATCCGGGCAACCTGACACACCCGGCAAGCGGCCTCGGCTGCCACCTTCGAAGGCGCAGGTCGTCGCGGTCTGCCGGGAAAACCCCGGGCTTGGCGCGCTCGTGCTGATCCATGCCGTGGCCGGGCTGCCGCCGCGCGAATGGGACCCGCCGGTGCCCTACGGCTACACGGCGTACGGCAAGAATGGGCCGTATGTGAAGCCGGTCGATCGCTTTTTCGTCTACCCATGCGGCGGCCTGCGCTGAGCGCATGACCCTCCTGACCCTGATCGTCCCGTTCTTCAACGAGGCGGCCGGGGTCGAAGGCTTGTTCGCCGCCGTGCTGCCTTGTCTGGAGGCGGTGCCGGATACGACCTGGGAAATCCTGTGCATCGATGACGGCAGTACCGACGACACGCTGAAGCACCTGCTCGGCCTCGCCGATCCGCGGGTGAAGGTCATCGAATTCTCGCGCAATTTCGGCAAGGAGGCGGCGCTGACCGCCGGGCTGGACGCGGCCCTGGGTGCTGCCGTGATCCCGTTCGACGCCGATCTGCAGGATCCGCCGGAGCTGATCGCCCCGATGGTCGCGGCCTGGCGGGCAGGGGCGGAGGTCGTGCTCGCGCACCGGCGGGACCGGCTGACGGACGGGCTGATGAAGCGCCGGACCGCCGCCTGGTTCTACCGCGCGCATAACCGGCTCTCGAAAACCCATATCCCGGAGAATGTCGGCGACTTCCGGTTGATGGACCGCAGCGTGGTGGAGGCGCTGAAGCGCCTGCCGGAGCGCCAGCGCTTCATGAAAGGCCTGTTCGCCTGGATCGGCTTTCGCACTGTGACCCTCGACTATGTGCGGCTGGTCCGGCGCACCGGCGGGAGCAAGTTCACAGGTTTCGGGTTGTGGAATTTTGCGCTGGAGGGGTTCACCAGCTTCTCCACCGTGCCGCTCAAAATCTGGACCTATTTTGGTGCCGTGGGGGCGCTGCTGGCGCTTGGCTATGCGGCCTATATCGCCATCCGCACGCTGATCCTCGGCATCTCCGTGCCGGGCTATGCCTCGCTCTTCGTCGCGGTGCTGTTCTTCGGCAGCGTGCAGCTCATCAGCATCGGTCTGCTCGGCGAGTATATCGGGCGCATTTATCTCGAGGCCAAGCAGCGGCCGATCTACATCATCCGCAAGACCCATGGTTTGTAGCGCCGCAGTTGGCGGGCGCGCCCGCTTGCCGCTATGTTCCCTGGAATGACCGGGAGACTGCCATGCGGGTGAGCGTAATTCAGATGTCGCCGCGCGCCGACAAGGCGCAGAACATCGCCCAGGCGCGCCGGCTGATCGAGGCCGCCGTTGCCGCCGACGCGCCGGGTCTGGTCGCTTTGCCGGAGGTCTGGACCTGCCTTGGCGGCGACCGTGCCGCCAAGTTCGCCCAGGCGGAGGCCCTGCCGGCACCCGGCGAGACTGGCGGACCGGCCTATGAATTCCTGCGCGAAATGG
>DAOMCN010000179.1:0-5081 GCA_035427885.1 Acidocella sp.
CCGACCTGGATCGTATCCGCAATGTTGCGGCGCGGGTAAAGGCGCAGGTCGATAAGGGCGATGAAGTCGCCGTTGTTGTCTCCGCCATGTCCGGCACAACGAATCAGCTGGTCGATTGGTGCCAGAAACTCTCTCCCTTGTTCGACGCGCGCGAGTACGACACTGTTGTCGCTACCGGCGAGCAGGTGACCGCGGGGCTTCTAGCCATCGCGCTGCAAAACCTGGGCGTCGATTCGCGCAGCTGGATGGGCTGGCAGATCGCAGTGGACACGGACGGCCAACATGGCAAGGCGCGGATCAACGGAATCGAAGGCGAAGAGCTGATCGAACGCATGAAGATCGGCCAGGTCCCGGTGGTCGCGGGCTTCCAGGGCATCGGCCCGGACAACCGCATCACCACGCTGGGCCGCGGCGGCTCGGACACCTCCGCCGTTGCCCTCGCGGCGGCGCTGAAGGCAGACCAATGCGACATCTACACCGATGTGGACGGTATCTACACCACCGACCCGCGCATCGTCCCCAAGGCGCGCAAGCTGTCCAAGATCACCTACGAAGAAATGCTGGAGCTGGCCTCTGTCGGCGCGAAAGTGCTGCAAACCCGCTCCGTCGAGCTGGCCATGAAGGAGCGCGTGCGGGTGCAGGTGCTCTCTAGCTTTACCGATGCACCCGGCACTCTGGTTGTTGATGAGGATGAAGTCGTGGAACAGGAAATCGTCGCAGGCATCGCGTATTCGCGCGATGAGGCAAAAATCACCGTCCGCCGCGTACCGGACCGTCCCGGCATAGCTGCTGCCATATTTGTGCCACTTGCCGAAGCGCATATCAACGTAGACATGATTGTGCAGAATCTCGCCGCAGATGGAACAACGGATATGACCTTCACCGTGGGCAAGACCGACTTTCCCCGTGCCCAGCAAGTGCTGGAAGCGGCGCGGCAGGGCATCGGCTTTGCTGAAATCACCACGGATCAGGACGTAGCAAAAATCTCGGTGGTAGGCGTCGGCATGCGCAGTCACGCCGGTGTTGCGGGCACGATGTTCCGCACCCTGGCCGAGCGCGGCATCAACATCCAGGTCATCTCGACCTCGGAGATCAAAGTGAGCGTCCTGGTGGCAGCCGAATACACCGAACTTGCCGTCCGCGCCCTGCACACGGCGTACCAGCTCGATGCTTAACAATATCGCGACCACCAAGGCCGAGGCTGAATTCGCTGCCCTGCAAGCGCGCGGTGCCGAGTTCCTGGGCACCGAACTCGCCATCATGGCGGGTGCGATGAGCTGGGTGTCCGAGCGCCACCTCGTCTCCGCCATCTCGAATGCAGGCGGCTTTGGCGTCATCGCCTGCGGCGCGATGCCCCCCGAACTGCTTGAGAAAGAGATCATCGCCACCCAGGCACTGACCTCCAAGCCCTTCGGCGTGAACCTGATCACCATGCACCCGAAGCTGGACGAGCTGGTCCAGGTCTGCCTGCGCAACAAGGTGACGCATGTCGTCCTCGCGGGCGGTATCCCGCCCGGTCCCGCGATCCGCGCTTTGAAGGACGGCGGCGCAAAGGTCGTTGCTTTTGCTCCAGCGCTGGTCCTGGCCAAGCGGCTGCAAAAATCCGGCGTCGACGCCCTAGTGATCGAGGGTTCGGAAGCGGGCGGCCACATCGGCCCGGTCTCGCTGACCGTGCTGGCACAGGAAATCCTGCCCCATATCCGAGAAATTCCGGTTTTCGTCGCAGGCGGTATCGGCCGTGGCGAGGCGATGCTGGGCTACCTCGAAATGGGCGCATCCGGCGCGCAGATCGGCACCCGTTTCGCGGCAGCACTGGAGAGCATCGCCCACCCGAACTTCAAACAGGCCTTCATCCGCGCCAACGCGCGCGACGCCCTGCCTTCCGTTCAGCTGGACGAGCGCTTCCCCGTGATCCCGGTGCGCGGCCTGGTGAACGAGGGCACCAAGGGCTTCATGCGCCATCAGGCCGAGGTGTTGAAAAAATTCCAGGACGGCACGCTGGATAAAACCGCCGCCCAGTTAGAGATCGAGCATTATTGGGCTGGCGCCCTGCGCCGCGCCGTAATCGAGGGCGACACCGAAACCGGCTCGGTCATGGCCGGTCAATCCGTCGGCATGGTCACGTCGATCCAAAGCGTGGCCGATATTCTCGCGGAGCTGAAGACCCAGGCCGTCGCAGCTTTGGTGGCGCGTGCCGCAAGAGACTGACAACGCGCCGCGCAAACGTAAAACCAAGCCGAAACTCGGCGGGACAAGGCAGCTTTTTGCCCGGCTGCGGGAGGTTCTGGCCTCCGGTACCGCCAGCCTGCCCAGCATCGCCGAACTCGTCGCCCAGGAACTCCCCGCCGATGCGAGCGTCATCTACGTCGCCCGCCCCGGTGAGGTTTTAGAACTTGCCGCCACCTTCGGCCTGAACGTCAGCGCCGTCGGGCGCACCCGCCTTCGCGTGGGGGAGGGCATCATTGGCATCGTCGCCTCCTCGGGGGACGCGCTGAACCTCGCGGACGCCCAGAACCATCCGCGCTACGTCTATCGCTCTGAAATCGGCGAGGAGGCGATGGCCTCAATGCTGGCGATGCCTATCAAGCGCGCCGGGCGCATCCTCGGCGTAATCGCCCTGATGTCGCGCCAGGCACGGGTTTTTACCACCTTCGAGGTCGAGGCATTGGCCACCGTGGCCATGCTCCTGGCCGAAATCCTCGCCAGCGCCGGAGCGACCGACCTCTCCGAAGAAGGCTTCTCGGACGCCCTGCCCCGCCGCTACGCCGGGCACATCCTCGCAGGCGGCATCGCGCGCGGCCAGATCCTGGCCTACGGCGCCCCCCCGCCGATCGCCCGCCTGCTGACCGATGACCCTGCATCGGAACTCGTCCGGCTCGAAAAAGCGGTGGAAGAGGCCAATAAAAGCCTCGACAACCTGATCACCTCCAACCTCCCCGGCGGCAACGCCCCGCGCGATGTTCTGGAAGCCTACCGCATGGTGGCGCAGTCCTCGGGCTGGCTCACCCAGGTCCGCGCCGCAATCGCCGACGGCCTGACCGCCGAGACCGCCGTGGACAAGGTGGCGCGCGCCCTTCGCGAGCGCATGCGCCGCATCGCCGACCCCTACCTGCGCGAACGCCTGGCCGATATCGAGGACATGATCGGCCGGCTGATGGTGGCCCTCGGCGGCATGGAGCCAAAACCCGAGAACGCAGCAGGCATGATCCTCCTGGTGCGCCGCCTCGGCCCGGCGGACCTGCTGGACTGGCACGCGCGCGGCATCGCGGGTATCGCCATCGAGGAGGCCAGCACCTCCTCACACGCCGCCATCCTCGCCCGCGCGCTCGGCCTACCGGCCCTGGCGGTAGACCGCGGCGCGGTCGAAGCCGGACATTCCGGGGACGACGCCCTACTCGACGCCGAGGGCGCGACCCTAATTCTACGCCCCGAGCGCGACGTGCTCCAGGTCTATGAGCGTGCCCTGGAAGCCCGCTCCGTGCGCGCCGCCGTCCTCGCCGCCTACCGCGACCGCCCCGCCATCACCCGCGACGGTACGGTGATGAAGCTGATGCTCAACGTTGGCCTGGCCCTGGAGCTGGACCAGCTTGAGCGCACCGGCGCAGACGGTATCGGCCTGTACCGTACTGAAATTGCAGCATTAGCCGCAGGCGGTATCCCGGATGTGGCAGGCCAGGCGGCGGAATATGGCCGCGTCATGGACCGCGCCAAAGGCCGCCCCGTGCAGTTCCGTACGCTGGATCTGGGTGCCGACAAACTCCTCCCCGGCGAGGCTGGCCAGGGCGAGGAAAACCCCGCCATGGGCTGGCGCTCCCTGCGCGTCGGCCTGGACCGCCCCGCGATCCTACGCCGCCAACTCCGCGCCCTGCTGCTCGGCGCCCAGGGCCGCCCCTTGAGCATCATGTTCCCAATGGTCGCGACCGTGGAGGAATTCCGCGCCGCCCGCGACCTCCTAGAAGCCGAAGCCGCCCGCATCCGTCCCGCGCCCGAGAGCCTGGACGCCGGGACGATGATAGAAGTCCCCTCCTTGCTCTTCCAACTCCCAGGCCTCCTGGCCGAAGCGGATTTCATTTCCGTCGGCACCAACGACCTGATGCAATTCCTCTTCGCGGCGGATCGCGGTACCCCGGAACTCGCCGACCGGTACGACACGCTCTCCGCCCCGGTGTTGGAAATCCTGGAGCGCCTGGTCATCGCCTGCGAGGAAGCGGGCGTCCCGCTCTCGATCTGCGGCGAGGCGGCTGGCCGCCCGCTGGACGCGCTCGCCTTCGCCGCCGTCGGCGTGACCACGCTGTCGATGTCCGGCAACGCCATTCTGCCGGTCAAGGCCCTGCTGGTGGAGGCAGATCTTAACGTCCTGCGTCCGGTCCTGCGCGAACTCCGCCGCGCGGGCGCCGCTGGCGGCAGTATCCGCGAGCCGCTCGCCGCCTGGGCACGCGAACATAATCTGCCGATTTAACCTTCCCCCCTAGGTAGCGCAAAGCGGCGCGGCGGTATAAAAGCGCCGCACGATGCCCGACAAAAACGCTGAAATTGCCCTGATGGAATCAGACACGCCACAAGGCCCCGCCCGGATCGGGGACGGCCTGCGCGAGGTACGCCAACGGCTGGGTTGGAAATTACCAGACGTTGCGGCGTCTCTGCGCATCCGCGAATCCTTCCTCGACGCCATTGAGCGCGGCGATCTCGCAGCCCTGCCCGGTTTTGCCTACCAGACCGGTTTCGTCCGTTCCTACGCGCAAATTCTCGGTCTCGACCCGGATGAGATCCTGCGCCGCTTCCAGGAAGAAGGCGCAGGCCTCGCCCCCAAGGAAGAGCTTCGGATGCCCTCCCCGGTACCCGACCGCGGAGTGCCAAGCGGCGCGATCATCCTGCTCGGCGTCGTCCTGCTGCTCGGCGGCTACGGCCTCTGGTTCCTGCACAGCGCGCATGAGCGCCAACTGGCCCAGTCCGTCCCCCCCGTCCCGGCCGAACTCGCCCCCCTGGCGCTACCCCTCGCCAAACCCACCCCACCGGTAACGCCCGCCACCACCGCGCCGCCAGCCGTCGCCGCCGTTGAACCCGTTACCGCCCCCGCCGCC
>DAOMCN010000180.1:0-5050 GCA_035427885.1 Acidocella sp.
AATATCCTCGCCCGTCTCCTGGTCCACTTGCTTCATCGACAGCTTGACCTTGCCGCGGTCATCAAAGCCGATAACCTTGACCTTCACGATATCGCCCTGCTTGACAACGTCGTTGGTCTTGGCAACGCGGGTAGCTGCGAGTTCGGAGATATGGACAAGCCCGTCCTTAGCCCCGAGGAAGTTAACGAAAGCGCCGAAATCGGCGGTTTTCACAACCTTGCCAGTGTAGATCACGCCAACTTCCGGCTCAGCAACGATGCCGCGGATCTTTTCGATGGCCGCCTGGATCTTCTTATCGTCGGACGCGGAAACCTTGACCGCGCCGCTATCGTCGATGTCGATCTTGGCGCCCGTCTGCTCAACAATCTCGCGGATCACCTTGCCGCCGGTCCCGATCACGTCGCGGATCTTGTCCTTGGGCACCTGGATGGTGACGATCTTCGGCGCATTGGCATTCACGCCCTCGCGGCCCGAGGTCAACGCCTTGGCCATCTCGCCCAGGATGTGCAACCGGCCATGCTTGGCCTGCTCCAGGGCGATCTTCATGATCTCAGGGGTGATAGAGGTGATCTTGATGTCCATCTGGAGCGAGGTGACACCCGCTTCCGTCCCGGCCACCTTGAAATCCATGTCACCGAGGTGATCCTCGTCGCCAAGAATGTCGGAAAGCACGGCAAAGCCACGATCTTCCTTGATCAGCCCCATGGCGATGCCCGCCACCGGACGCACCAGCGGCACGCCAGCATCCATCAGCGCCAGCGAGGTGCCGCAAACCGTCGCCATCGAGGACGAGCCGTTCGATTCGGTGATCTCGGAGACAACGCGCAGCGTGTACGGGAAGGACTCCTTGGTCGGCAGCAGCGGATGGACCGCGCGCCAGGCAAGCTTACCGTGGCCGATTTCGCGGCGCCCCGGCGAGCCCATGCGCCCTGTCTCGCCGACCGAGTACGGAGCGAAGTTGTAATGGAGCATGAAGTGCTCCTTGAACTCGCCTTCGACGGCGTCGATCAACTGCTCATCCTGCGCGGTACCGAGCGTGGAAACCACCAGCGCCTGGGTCTCGCCCCGGGTGAACAGCGCCGAGCCGTGGGTGCGCGGCAGCACGCCCACTTCGGCCAGGATCGGGCGCACGGTCTTGGTATCGCGGCCATCAATGCGCAGGCCGGTATCGAGGATGTTGTTGCGGACGATGTCGGCTTCCAGTTCCTTGAACAGGCCCTTGGCCTTCTCGGCGTCTTTGCCTTCCTCGGTCAGCGTCGCCAGCGCGGCCTTCTTTGCGGCGGCGATCTTGTCCTGGCGGATCTGCTTGGCGGTCTCGGTATAGGCAGCGCGCAGCGGGGCGCGAGCCAGCTCGTCCACGCGTGCGGTCAGCGCCTTGGTCTCGTCGGAGACCTCGGGCAGCGCCCAGGGCTCTTTAGCCGAGTGTTCCGCCAGTTCGATGATCGCTTGGATCACCGGCTGGAACGCATCATGTCCGAAGGTCACGGCGCCCAGCATCATCTCTTCGGAAAGCTCGGAAGCCTCCGACTCGACCATCAGCACGCCCTCGACCGTACCGGCCAGCACGAGGTCGAGCTTGCTCTCTTCCTTCTGCGAGGTGGTCGGGTTGAGCACATACGCGCCATCGATATAGCCAACACGAGCCGCGCCGACCGGGCCAAAGAACGGAATGCCCGAGATGGTCAGCGCCGCGGAAGCCGCGACGAGCGCCAAAATATCCGGGTCGTTATCGAGATCGTGGCTCAGCACGGTGACGATAACCTGAACTTCGTTCTTGAAACCATGGGGAAACAGCGGACGGATCGGCCGATCGATCAGGCGCGAAACCAGCGTCTCTTTCTCGGTCGGACGGCCTTCACGCTTGAAGAAGCCACCGGGAATACGGCCGGCGGCAAAGAATTTTTCCTGATAGTTGACGGTCAGCGGGAAAAAATCGATCCCCGGCTTAGGCGACTTCGCGCCAACCACGGTGGCGAGCACCACGGTGTCGCCATAGGTGGCAACAACAGCGCCATCAGCCTGGCGAGCGACCTTGCCGGTTTCGAGGATCAGCGTCTTGCCGCCCCATTCCATCTCTTTACGAAAATACTTGTCGAACATGCATAAGCTCCATTGCGCGGCGCAACGGATGCAGGAAGCCTTAATGCACGCGTAAACCTGCGGCAGCGGCGCCTCGGGCGGCATGGGTCTGGCCGTTGTCAGAGGATCGGTTGAGAGGATCTCTTACAACAGCCACGGACCATGTGGCCGGAAACGCCGCAAGCTACCGGGCGTTGCGCGAACATTAAGAAGCGTCCTTGCGCCCCGTTGATGCCGCATCGTCTAAATCACCACGGCCCGGACCCATTTCCCGGCCATGCACCCGCCACCTTGGCGCGTGCCCCGCTCTTACCGGAATTTTACGGCTAAAGCTAGCTAAGCCCGCCGCCCCCGCGGCAATTCAGTGCTGACGCGCCAAAGGCGCGACAAATTGCGGCTCGGTGTCCCAGGGAAACAAAATCCAGGTATCCTGGGAGACTTCGGTGGTAAAGGTATCGACCACCGGCTTGCCCGCCGGCTTGGCATAGACCGTCGCAAGATGTGCCTTGGGTAGGAGCGCGCGCACGATTTTCGCCGTCGTCCCCGAATCCACGAGATCATCGACGATCAACCAGCCCGCTCCATCCCCCGCCGCGACGGGCGGCTTGGTCACGACCGGCTCGCCGCGATGCTCATCGTCATAGGTGACGACCGAGACGCTCTCAATCAACCGGCATTCCAACTCGCGCGCGATGATCGCCGCCGGAATCAGCCCCCCGCGCGTAATCGCGACAATCCCCGTCCAGGGGCCAAGCGCGTGCAACCGCCAGGCCAGGGCTTTCGCGTCCCGGTGCAGTTGTTCCCATGTAACCGTAAAGTAATGCTGTGCCATGGCTACGGGATAATGAACGAGGACAAGCCAGGCAAGAGCTTCGCGCTTCTCAAATCCCACCCCCACCGCTAGACTCGAGGCGAGCGCCTGATCCTCCGCCCAAAGTCTGGGCCAAACCAGAGAACCCATTGCCCCGCAAGCCCCCCTCATGCAGCGCCGCTCCCAATATCAACGCCCTGCGCTTGCGCGCAGGACTCAACAAAGGCGTCCATCCGCTGCTCAGCGTAGAGGAACGCGAGCAACTCGCCTTCATCGCCTCGATCCGCCATTTCCCGGCAGGCGGCGTGTTGTTCCACGAAGGCGACGAGGCCCGGGAAATTTTCATCCTCGTTTCGGGCACCGTCAAAGTCTCCAGAATGTCGGGCGAGGGCAATGAGGTCGTGCTTTCCTTCTTTTTTCCCAACGACCTGCTCGGATTGCTGGAAAACGGCCGCTACGTGAACAGCGCCAAGGCCCTGACCCCGGTCACGGCCTACAGCCTGCCGCTGACCGCGCTGGAGCACCTGCTGCGCACCAACCCTGACCTGCAACTGCAATTCCTGGCCAAGCTCAGCCACGAACTACGCGAGGCCCAGCAACACGCCATCACCCTGAGCCGCTTCAGCGCGCGTGCAAAAATTCTGATGTTCCTGCAACTCCTGAAGATGCACAACGCTGCGCCCGACAGCCCGAAAAACCGCATCCACCTGCCGATGACCCGCCTGGACATCGCCGATTATACCGGCCTGACCGTGGAAACTGTAAGCCGCAACTTCACCCGGCTACAGCGCGAAGGCATGATCCGCCTGAACAGCCCGCATTGCCTGGAAATCCTCGACCCGAAACTGCTGCGCGAAATTCTCCCCGACTGAAATTCGACAGATTATTATACGGTAAATTGTTCCGTGATAATCCGTTCGGACAGCGCCCGGTCGGGATCGAACAGCACCGTCGCACCGATATTGCGATCCTCACTGACAGCAACGGAAACAACATTACGCACCTCTGTAAAATCCGCCACCGCCGCAACCGGGCGCTTCTCCGGCTCCAGCACCTCGAACAGCACATCCACCGTGGCGGGCAGCAGCGCGCCGCGCCAGCGCCGGGGGCGGAACGCGGAAATCGGCGTCAGCGGCAGCAGATTCGCCGAGAGCGGAATAATCGGCCCATGCGCGGAGAGGTTATACGCGGTCGAGCCTGCGGGGGTGCAGATCAACACGCCATCACAGATCAACTCATCGAGCCGCTCGCGATGGTCCACCGAAATTCGGATTTTCGCCGCCTGACGCAGTTGGCGCAACAGGGACACCTCGTTGAGCGCCATCGCCTCCTCGACCACGCCCGACGCGGTGATCGCATGCATGCGCAACGGGTGCAGCACGCTCGCCTGCGCCTGGGCAATGCGCTCGGGCAATCCGACCTCGGCAAACTCATTCATCATAAAACCGACCGAGCCGCAATTCATACCGTAGACACGCTGCCCCGTGCCCAGCACCTTGTGTAGACATTCCAGCATCAACCCATCGCCGCCGAGAGCGACGATCACCTCTGAATCCTGCGCCGCATGATCGCCATACAGCCCAATCAGCCGCGTCCGCGCCGCCTCCGCCCCTGCGGTGCGCGCCGCGATAAACGCTATTTTCATACCAGCTTCCGATGTTCGAGGACCGGCATCCCCGCACGCACCCGCGCCGTCAGCGCCCGGTCTACCTCCGCCCCGGCCCAGCCAACACCGTCCGAGACCATCGCCACGACATGCCCCCAGGGATCGGCGATCAACGAATGGCCATAGGTATGGCGCGCCTCGCCGCTCGTCTCGCGATGCACGCCGTAACAGGCAGGCGCCGCGAACCAGCACTGCGTCTCGATCGCCCGCGCGCGCAGCAACACCCCCCAATGATCCTTGCCCGTCTGCAACGTAAACGCGGCGGGCAGAACGATCAGTTCCGCCCCCTTGCGCCGCAGCGCCAGAAACAGCTCAGAAAATCGCAAGTCGTAACAAATCGCAAAGCCAACGATAACGCCGTTGATAACGCAGGTGACAACCTCCTCCCCCGCGCCATAGGTGGCGCTTTCCTGATACCCCTGCCCGTCGGGCGTGGTGATGTCGAAGAGATGGATTTTGCGGTAGCGCGCCATCTCCTTGCCTTGCGGGCTGAA
>DAOMCN010000181.1:0-775 GCA_035427885.1 Acidocella sp.
GGCTCCGGTGCGCGACAGGGCGACGAAGACGTCCTCGATGGTGGGGGCAATCGGCGCGATTTCGGCATGGGAGATGGCGTGTGCCGCCAGCCTGGCGCGCAGTTCCGGGGCGCGGCGTTCGGGGTCGTCCACGCGAATGTTCACGCGGTCGCCCATGAGCAGCAGGCCGAGGACGCCGGGCTGGCCGGTCAGGGCGGCTTTTACCGCGCGCGGGTCGTCCGCCGCGATGGCGAGGAGGGTGCCCGGCATCGCCTGCTTCAGTCGCGCCGGGGTGTCGCAATGGTGGATCTGGCCCGCATGGACCAAGGCGAGGCGCGAGCAGCGTTCGGCCTCGTCCATGTAGGCGGTCGAGAGCAGGATGGTGACGCCGCTCTCACGCAGGTTATAGAGAATGGTCCAGAAGTCGCGGCGCGAGACGGGGTCCACGCCGGTTGTCGGCTCGTCCAGTAGGAGGAGTTTTGGCCTGTGGATCAGGGCGCAGACGAGGCCGAGTTTCTGCTTCATGCCGCCCGAGAGTTGGCCTGCGAGGCGGCGCTGGAAGGCGGCCAGACCGGCGGCGGCCAGCAGCTCCTGGGCGCGGGCGAGGCGGGTTTTGGGCAACACGCCGAAAAGCTCGGCGTAGAAGAAGATGTTTTCCTCGACGGTCAGGTCTTCATATAGTCCGAAGCGCTGGGGCATGTAGCTGAGTTGGGGTTTGGCGGCTTCGGGGGCGGCGATGACATCGATGACCTCCACCGCGATGCGCCCGCTATCCGGGCGGAGTACGCCCGCCAGC
>DAOMCN010000181.1:785-5026 GCA_035427885.1 Acidocella sp.
GCATGATGGTGGTTTTGCCAGCACCGTCCGGGCCGACAAGGCCGAAAATCTCGCCGCGCTGGATGGCGAAGCTGACGCCGTCCACCGCCGCTACCGGGCCGAAACGCCGCACCAGGTTTTGTACGGAGACGGCGGTGTCCACCATGTTCAGGGTAGCAGCGCGAGGGTAGCGTCCGCGGGCATGCCGGGGAGCAGCTCGTGGGTCGGGTTGGCGATGTCGATGCGGATTCGATACACCAGCGTGACGCGCTCGGCGTAGGTTTCCACGGTTTTGGGGGTGAACTCCGCTTGCGGCGAGATGAAGCTGATGCGGCCTTGATAGGTTTTTTCGGGGTAGGTGTCGGTCGTGACGGTGGCGGCCTCGCCAAGGCGAATTTTGCCGAGGTCGGGTTCGTTTACATATGCGCGGAGCCAGACGTGGTCGAGATCATCCAGGGTGAAGATGGCGACGCCGGGGCCTGCGCGCTCGCCCAACTCGGCGTTGCGCACCGCGATGACGCCGGGGAAGGGGGCGGCGAGGACTGTGTAGCCGAGGGTGATTTGGTCGAGCCTGAGCTTTGCGGCGGCGGCGGCTAGGTTGGCTTGGGCGAGGTCGATATTGGCCTGGGCGGCGAGCGCCAGGGCCTGGTCGTGGGCGAGGGTGGCGGCGGATTGTTGCGCGGCGGTTCGGGCGAGGTCGCGCGACTGGGTGGAGACCGCATTGGCTTTCAGCAGTCCTTCGGCGCGCGCCGCGTCCCGCTGCTTCTCGGCAAGATCGAACTGATCGCTGGCAACATTGCTTTGCGCCGCGGCCAGGCTGCCTTGATTGACGGCGATCTGCGCTGCCGCAACCTGCATGTTGGTGCGGTCGATGGCGACCTGTTGGCGGTAGAGCTGATCATCGACGCGGGCCAGGATGGCGCCCGCGGCGACGGTGGCGCCTTCGTTGAAAGGGAGGGATATGATCGGACCTTCGACCGCGGTGAAGCTCAGGACGCTTTCATGCGCCTCGATGTTGCCGGAGACGAGGATATGGCCCGCAGCGACCCGTGGGCCGAACAATGTCTGCCAGGACGGCGATTGCCATGCCGCATAGCCTCCCGCCAGGGCGACGCACGCGAGGCCAGCCCAGGCGGCGCGGCTGAGATTTTTCATGAGCGCTTTAAAATTCCGACACTCCCAGGCGACATCCGATTGGCAGGCGGGCGGCGGCTCTGGCTTCCAGCAAAATGGGCCGGGAGGTTCGCGACGATGTTGATTTGCGCTGCGCCGAGGGGCGCGCAACCTGATCCTGATCCGGCTGTTTTGGACATTGACCTACCTTAACACGATGCGTCACGGTTATCCGTATCAATGTTAACCATAAGCCTTTGCCGGTTCGCGCGACTTGATTAGGATCAACGATCTGCAGGCGATGTTGAGGCGCTAATTTAATGCCGGAACCGGGAAGGATAGCCGCGCGACCGTACCGCCCCCCTCTCGGGCGAGGTAGGTGATGTCGGTTTCGAGTACTGCGGCCAGATCCGAGGCGATGCTGCGCTGCAGAGGAAACGCTCCTTGGGCGATGCCGCAGCCGTCATCCGCGACGCTCAATTGCGCCACGGTACGGGCTGTGCGGGAAAGATGCACCGCAATATTGCCCGCGCTGCGTCCCGATAGCCCGTGGCAGAGGGCGTTTAGCACCAATTCGCAGGCTACCAGCACCAGAGCGCGCCGCTTATGGGCGGGTAGGGTCAGCCGTTCGACCGAGATATCCAACGATACCTTGCCAAACGCGGGCCCAAAAAGCGCAACGAGGTTGAGTACAACACTGCGCAAGGGGTCGAAACACGGTTGCATGTCCGAATCATCGGCTTTCGCGAGAGACCAAAATGATTCGGCGAGGTCGATGGCCATCTCGTATTCGGTTTGTGGGCGGTTTGAGCCGTCCTCGAGAAGCGGGGCTTTATGTTCGAGTTCGCGGGTAAGACGGACGATATTATATGCGCGTTGCATCGCCTCATCGACCCAGAGCGGTTTCAGCGGCGAAGACCCTGAGCAGGCGGGGGGGATCGTGGCGTCCAGAAGGGCGCTGCGGATCATTTGCCGCGCGGGGGAGATCGCGAGAGGGGGGAGGGTCGACTTTGCCGCGATGCGCGTGCCGTGCTCGGCGATCTTATGCTTTGCCGGCGCGATACGATTTATGCGTCGGATCACGTGTGGCGCGTGGGACATGGCTTTGGGCGCTCTGCCTGCGGCCTGATGGGAGAGGTCATCATGGATGTCCTGATAGGGAGTAGGGTGGTCGACTGACATTACGAATTTCCCTGGCACGATTTGGTTTTTTTGATCTTTTGTCGGGCGTGGCTTGATACGTAATCTGGTATAATTTTTTAGCTTCTTTTTTTTTATGCGCGAGGCATTATTTTGAATTCAATTTTTCAATGGCCGGCGTTGAGATTTTTTGTCCATAGGAAGATTCTCGGTAAAGCTGAGCTATGATTAAAACGGGCATACGCCATGGCAGGCATGACGACGGCAGGAATTGCGCGGGTATCTGCGGCTGCGCAGGGGAAAATGTACTTGGTGGGATTTTGTTGCGTGGAGCGATATTCATTGAAACCATACGCCTTTCAAGCTTGAGATTTTAGGAGGAGGCTTTGTGCAAAATTTCTTTTGGCCTCTGGGAGGCATGAAAATACAAGTGTATTGCACGATCACCTCTAAATTGAGTGCGTCGGGATGCGGTAGTTTTGGTTGTACGCCGCAACTACCGCACCGCGTCATGTACGCAGCTTAAGGGTCAAGACAAATGGAATATCCGCGAGAGCGTTGCTCTTGTTGGCGCTATTGCGCAGCGACCTTTTCTTTGGCCGTGGTTGCGGATTTTTTCTCCACGGGGATGGTCGTCTTGGTGGCGTCCGACAGGTGGGGGGATTCCGGGATAAGCCCATCGATCAGGCTTTCCGCCGCGGCAAGGAAACTTGCCGTGAGGCTGTCATCCATCTGTCGATATTTTAACCGTACCGCGTCCAGTTTTTCAACGTTCCCGGTAAGCCAGCGGCGTGCAGCGTCGTTTGCCGTGCCGGGCGTCATCAGGTTCGGCCATTCCGAATGGTCCATTGCGAACATTGTCCGGGCAAGGTCTGACTGAGCCTTGGCCGCAGACATCAGGCCATCAAACATTTGAGTGTAGGCACGCGACCAGCACGCAGCGCCTTTTTGCGCGAAGGCGATTGCCGCCTCGGGATGAAAGGTCTGGCGCAGGGAGTTAACTGAATCCAACACAATATGCCTCCTAATCTCTTGCCCGGAAACGAAGGAAAATAGTCCGGACCAAGCACAAATCCATAACCAAAATTGGTCACAGTCTGTTGATAGCGACGGACGATAATCTTTAATACCATCAGATTATATCTAGGTATTTTTACCTTTATGGGCGCGGACATGTTACCGGCGTGTTAGAAAAATGACCGGGGAATGTCATTCGCAGCATCGGCGATGCCTCGGCCTGTAGTTCAACCCACCGGGGGGCGCAGGTCAATCTTTCTTACCAGAGCGGCCAGGGATTTGACGGCCATTTTGCGCATGATGCTCTGCCGGTGGTGTTCCACGGTGCGTTGGCTGATCGCCAAATTGGCGGCGATAACTTTGCTCACCTCGCCGGACAAGATGCGCTCAAGCACCTGGCGCTCACGATCGGTCAGGGTCGCGAGGCGGGCGGCTGTATCTTGTTGCAGGGCGGAGCTGGTGTTTTCCGTTGCGACGTGTTCCAGCGCGAGGGTCACGCTCGCGTACAGCTCGGCGCCTTTGACTGGTTTTACCAGGAAGTCCACGGCGCCGTCGCGGATGGCTTTTACCGCTTTGGGCAAATCTCCACTTCCCGTCACGAAGATGACTGGCGTGTCGATGTGTTCTGCCTTCAGCCGGTGTTGTAGTTCGAGCCCGCCCATGCCGCGATTGCCCGAGCCGACATCGACGATTAGACAGCGGTATTGATGATGGGCGGGAGAGGCTAAGAACGCCTCGCACGAGTAGTAGGTGTCCACCTTATGTCCCTCTGCCTCGAGCATCTGGCGGATGGCGTCGCACAGGGGCGGCTCGTCGTCGATGACGCCGATTTCGCCCCTGGCGGCGGTTTTTGTTGGTGGCGCGGCGTGGTTTTTGGGCTGTTTGCCCGACCATCCCGGCTTGGCCGTCTCGACCAAGGCACCAAGCGCTGCTAACAGCTCGGTGGCTTTCACAGGTTTGGTGATGAAAGCCTGGACGCTCTCTTTGAAGGC
>DAOMCN010000182.1:0-5022 GCA_035427885.1 Acidocella sp.
GGCCATCGGCGCTGGACAGGTGGATATCCACTGTCAGCGTGCCGGTCAGGTTGCTGCCGATCTGGTCGAGCGAGGCAGTCTCGATTGTCGCCGTCCCCTGCCCCGGCGCGCCGGAGGCGACCAGGCGGTGGGTCAACATATTCTGCAAGACGAGGGCCGGGGGTTGCGGCGCCTCGTTGATCATTGTCGCCTGGCCGGGGGTGGGCACGTAATTATTCGCTACGGTCATGTCGGCCACTTTGAAGGTGATCGGCGGGAGGTAGGAATAGTCGAGCGGGGCGAGGTTGGGCGCCGGGGTCTGGTTGCTGCACGCGGCCAGGGCAACGAAAAGCGGGAGGACGAGGAGGTGTTGCTTCATGGGGTGGCTCCTGGGCGGCCGGTCACGGACTCGCGGGGAAAATGGAAATCAAAATTGCAGAATTCGCAAGTCATGATGATGTCGCCCTCAACTGTCATGTGGTCGAGATCGTCCTCGGAAAAGCCTTCCAGGATACCGCCCAGGCGCGCGCGCGAACAACGGCAGCCGTAGCGCAGGGGGCGCGGACGGTCAGCGGCGACGCCCTCGCCGTGGAACAGGCGGTATAGCAGGCGTTCGGGCGGCAGGCTGTCGTCGAGCAGTTCGGCCTCGGTCAGCGTGTCCGCCAGGATGCAGGCGGTGCGCCAGGCTTCTTCCTGTTCCTCGGCGGTGATTTCGGGCGAGAGGCCGCCAGCGCCCGCCACCCGCTCCATGATAAGGGCGGCGGCGCGCCAGCCTTCCGGGGTTTCCCCGGCGGCGAGAAAGATTTTAGCCGGGAGCTGCTCGGAGGTGGAGAAATAATGTTCGGCCATTTGCGCCAGCGTGTCGCCTTCCAGGGAGACGATGCCTTGCTGCGGGTCGCGCTCGACGCCCTGATCCAAGGTGAAGGCGAGGTAGCCTTTGCCCATGAGTTGCCCGGCGGTGGCGTCCGCGGGGATTTCAGCCTCCGGGGTAACACGGGCGTAGCCGCGCAACGCGCCGCTATCGGTGCAATCGGCGACCAACATGGGGACCGGGCCGTCGCCCTTGGTTTGCACGCTGAAGGAGCCGGTGAATTTGAGGGCCGTGGCCAACGCGGCCGAGAGTGCCATCGCCTGCCCGAGCAGGGTGCGCACCGGCGGAGAATGGTCGTGGCGGGTGAGCAGCGTGTGGGCGAGCGGGCCAAGGCGGATCACCCGGCCACGCACCGGGCGCTGGGGCAGGTAAAACGGGGTGACCCCGCGCGGGACGGCGAGATCGGGTACGCCGGGGCGGGTTGAATCGAGAAAAGCGGGTAGGTCTGTCATTGTTTGTAAGATAAGCATGTTTTTACGCCGTTGCCATATTGGCGCGCGCGGGTTAGCGGTTTGCTCCATGACCGCAAGCGAAGTGACGACCGACCTGGGTGCCCATGTGAAACGCCTCGCGCGCGCCAGCGTGCTGGTGGTGGGCGATGTGATGCTCGATCGCTATGTCTATGGCGAGGTGACGCGGGTGAGCCCCGAAGCGCCGGTGCCGATCCTGACCGTGACCCGCGAAGTCGCCATGCCGGGCGGGGCGGGAAATGTGGTGCGCAACCTGATCGCGCTCGACGCGTCAGCGGCGTTTGTCTCTGTGGTGGGCGATGATCAGGCCGGGTCGGACCTGACCGGGCTGATCGGCGGGCAGGAGCGCGTCGAACCGTGGCTGCTGGTACAGGGCGGACGCACGACGACGCTCAAGACACGCTACATCTCGCAGGGGCAGCATCTGATCCGCGCCGACCGCGAAGAGACCATCGCACTGCCCGAGAAGCTGGCGGAACGGCTCGTGCGCATCGCCCTGGACGCGATGGCAGCGACCACGGTCACCATCCTCTCCGACTACCGTAAAGGCGTACTGAGCGATGATGTCACGATACAGCTGATCGCTGGTGCGAAGAAGCTGGGGCGCCGGGTCATCGTGGACCCCAAGGGGCGCGACTATGCTCGCTATCGGGGCGCCGATCTGATCACGCCCAATCGCCGGGAACTGGCCGAGGCGACCGCGATGGCTGTGGATACCGAGGCTGGGATCGTGGCGGCGGCGCAGAGCCTTTTGCTGTGCCATGATTTTGGCGGGGTGCTGGTAACGCGCTCGGAGGACGGGATGAGCCTGATCACCCCTGACGAGGTGCGGCATTTTCCCGGCGCAGCGCGGGAGGTTTTCGACGTTTCGGGCGCTGGCGATACCGTGGTGGCGACGCTGGCGGCGGCGCTGGCGGCGGATGTGCCGCTCGCCGAGGCCGTACAGCTCGCGAATATCGCGGGGGGGATTGTTGTCGGCAAGGTCGGCACCGCCGTGGCGAGGCCCAGCGATATTCTTGCCGCCATCGCGCCCGCGACCGGGGCGCTGCGCAAGGTCGTGACGCCAGCCGCCGCCGCCGAGGCCGCCGAGCGCTGGCGCTTGCGTGGCTATAAGGTGGGTTTCACTAATGGCTGCTTCGACCTGCTGCATCCGGGGCATGTGCATCTGCTCGAGCAATGCCGGGCATTGTGCGACCGGCTGATTGTCGGGATCAACTCAGACGCTTCCGTGCAACGGCTTAAAGGCCCGACGCGCCCGGCCCAAGGCGAGGCGGCACGGGCCGCTGTGCTGGCATCACTTGCCAGCGTCGATCTGGTTTGTCTCTTCGAGGAGGATACGCCGATCGAGCTGATCAAGCGGATCAGGCCCGACCTGTTGATCAAAGGCGCGGATTATACGCGCGAGACCGTGGTCGGGGCGGAGTTGGTGGAGAGTTGGGGCGGTAGCGTTGCGCTGGCCGAGCTGCTGCCGGGACATTCGACCACCGCGACCCTGGCCCGCCTGCGTGGATAACCTGCTGCTCGGCCCGTTGGTCGATCCCTGGCCGCGCCCCCTGCCCGCGCGTACGCCGCTTGCGGGGGTGCATGTTACCCTCGAACCGCTGCACCGGCGGCATACGGAAGAGTTGTTCGAGGCATCACGCGGGGCAGACGAAAGTTTTGCCTATATGGGCTACGGGCCGTTTGCCACGCGCGAGGAGATGGCCCGGTTCGTCACCGCCAGCGCCGCGCAGCATGATCCAATGTTCTGGGCCGTGCGTCCGGTGGCGAGCGGGGCGGTATCGGGATGGCTCTCGCTGATGAGCATTGAACCGGCAAACGCCGCCATTGAGCTGGGGAATATCTGGTTCTCGCCCCGTATGCAGCGCACCCGCGCGGCGACCGAGGCGATGGTTTTGCTCCTGCGCCGCGCCGCCGATGAACTGGGCTACCGGCGGCTGGTGTGGAAATGCAACGCGCTCAACGCGCCTTCCATCCGCGCTGCGGAACGGCTGGGTTTTGTGCCCGAGGGCGTGCTGCGGGCGCATATGGTGGTGAAAGGGCGGCAGCGCGACACCGCGATGTTCAGCATGACGGCCGCCGAGTGGCCGCAACGGCGCGATGCAATGGTGGCCTGGCTGGAGGCCGGGAATTTTGCCCCGGACGGGACGGCCAAACGCAATTTGGCGTCGTTCCGAGCGCTATAACAGCGCGGCCACGGCGGCGCGCAGGCGGGGCAGGATTTCTGCCCTGAACCAAAGGTTGTTTGCCTCCCAGCTCAGCGTGCGCCAGGACGGGTGCGGCAGCGCCAGATAGCCAGGATGGGCGTCCGGGGCGGCGACATGCGCGCTCACGCGGCCTGGGCCGAGATAGCGGCGCTGGGCGTAGCTGCCGACGAGGAGCGTCAGTTCGCGGCGCGGCATCAGGGCGAGGAAGCGGTCGTGCCAGAGCGGGGCGCATTCGGGGCGGGGCGGTTGGTCGCCGCCCCGGGGCAGGCGGCCCGGGTAGCACAAGCCCATCGGCAGGATGGCGATGCGGGTTGCATCATAGAAGGTGGCGCGCTCGATCCCCAGCCAGGCGCGCAGGCGGTCGCCCGAGGCGTCATTGAAAGGGATGCCGGTTTCGTGGACCTTGGTGCCCGGCGCCTGACCGATGATGAGCAGGCGGGCGGTGGCGGAAACACGAAAGACCGGGCGCGGGCCGAGCGGCAGATGAGCGGCGCAGAGGGTGCAGGCGCGAGCTTCTTTGGCTAGGGTTTCGATCGGCGGGTTCGTCATGTGTGGACTGGGGGACATTCTATGAATATTTTTACCAATTCAAAAAAACATCCAAATTTGTTGAAAATCTTTGGCAATTGCACTCTGGGGAGATTTAATAAAACTTCGTCACATTGCCGGTCGCGGTGCACGCCCAGCCGGTAACCGGGCCTTATGCCAGCCTGGAAGCGGGCAACAGCATCGCGAACCCATTTAACTTGCGGAGAACGGCGCTGCTTCGTCTCCTTGGGCAGGGAAATTCTTGATCCGCCCATCCTATGCGGGAGTTGCCGGCCTTGGGTACGGCTTTGGCAATGGTGTGCGCGTCGCACTGGACGGGAATTACTACCGCAATACGCTGCACAAGGCTAATGTCGTTACCGCAGGCGTTGGCCAAAATATAACGCACGGCAACATAAACACCTGCGGACCGATGGTGAACGTGCTATATGACTCTAACATCAAACTCACGGTTTTTCCCTATGTCGGTGCCGGTGTTTGTTGTCAGTGGAACCAACTTGCCCACCGCGTTAACGATGGCGGCTGCTACTTTATTATTAGCGGGACACAAGTTAGCTTTGCTTATGATGTGATTGCGGTACTTTCCTATCCGCTACCCTGGGTGTCCGGCCTTTCCGCAACGGCTGAGTACAGATTAATACAGTTGACCCAGAGCCGGAACTATACCCTGGCTTACTCTGCTTCCGGTCGAACAACATCTAAGCTCGGTGAGAAATCCAGCCACACCTGCCTGATTGGCTTGCGCTATCAGCTCTTCAACCCTCCCATAATAGGGCCGGCCCCGCTCCAGCTCCAAGACCCAGGCGACGACAACGCTGGACGTTTCGGGCTACACCGACACCTCCGGCACTCCGGTTTACAACCAGGGCCTGTCGCTGCGCCGCGCCAAGCCGGTTGCCGCTCAGCTCGTGACCGACGGCGTTCCGGGTTCGGAAATCGAGATCCA